>JAISXQ010000047.1 GCA_031270425.1 Prevotellaceae bacterium
CGCAAATTCTACGAAATGTGCGACGCTTACGGTATTTACGTTTACGACGAGGCAAATATCGAATCGCACGGAATGTATTACACCACTTTTTTCGATATGCGAGCCGGCTCCGAAGGACACGAAAACGCGGGGAGAGGCACGCTCGGCAACAATCCCGACTTTACCGAAAGCCATTTGTCGCGCTTCCGGAATATGTTTGAGCGGAACAAAAATTATCCGTCGGTAAGCATTTGGTCGCTTGGCAACGAAGCCGGAAACGGTTACAATTTTGCGCTCGGATACGGTTACCTGAAAGAAGCCGACCGCTTTTTAATGAACCGTCCCGTATGTTACGAGCGAGCGATATGGGATTGGAATACAGACATGTATGTGCCGCAATATCCGGGCGCCGACCGCCTCGAATACTTGGGCGAAAAAGGCGGAAACCGGAATATGCCCATTGTGCCGTCGGAATATTCGCACGCCATGGGCAATTCCAGCGGCAACCTTTGGGAACAGTGGCAGGCAATTTACAAATATCCGAACTTGCAGGGCGGATTTATTTGGGAATGGATTGACCACGCCGTGAAATACAACAAAAACGGGCGCGAAATTTGGGCTTACGGCGGCGATTTTGGAAAAGACCAGCCCTCCGACGGGAATTTTGTTGCTGACGGAATTGTAAATCCCGACCAACAGCCGCACCCAGCTATGGCGGAAGTGAAATATACGCATCAAAACGTCGCTTTCGAGGCGCTGGATTTGGAGCAGGGAAAAATCAACATTTTCAACCGTTTTTATTTTACCGATTTGTCGGAATATACGGTTACATATTCGATTCTGGAAGACGGAAACGTGTTGAAACAAAACGTTTTGCCACTCAGTTTAAAGCCGCAGACCGGACAAACGCTCGACATTCCGCTTTCCGGCATTCCGGCAAAAGCAGGCAGGGAATATTTTCTGAAATTTGAAGTCCTGACCAAACAGGCTCAAACGCTTATTCCTCAAAATCACGTTGTTGCATACGAACAGTTTCAGTTGCCGCTTGGCAAGCCGAAAACCGCGTATTCCGAAAAATCGACGGCTAAACTCACGGTAACGGAAAGCGATAACACGATTGCCGTTTCGTCGTCGAAAGTGAATTTCGTTTTCAACAAAGCGGAAGGGCTTGTAACTTCTTACCGGGTAAACGGCGTAGAATATTTTGCCGGCGGTTTCGGTTTGCAGCCCAACTTTTGGCGAGCGCCCACCGACAACGATTACGGCAACGGCGCACCAAAACGCCTGCAAATCTGGAAACAGGCGAGCCAAAGTTTCGACGTTGTAAAAACGACCGTCGAATCGGCTGACAATAAAGTGCTTATGACGGCATATTATAAACTTCCGACCGGCAATTTTTATATTTTTACCGCTACCATTTATCCGGGCGGGATTGTGCACTTTGCCGTCAAATTTACTTCTGCCGAAAACGCCGTTGAACAATTTGCCGCGCTGTCTGCCGAAGCCAAAGAGTTTACGGCGGAAGGCAGCACAAGCATTGGCGGGGCGCAACATGCCCGTCGGCAATCGACCTTGGAAATTCCCCGGATCGGCGTCCGTTTCCGCTTGCCTGTGGCTTACGAAAACCTGCGCTATTTGGGGCGTGGACCGGAAGAAAACTACGTCGACCGCAATCACGGAACGCTGGTCGGGCTGTATCAATCGACCGCCACAGAGCAATATTATCCGTATGTGCGCCCGCAGGAAACCGGACACCATACCGACGCGCGCTGGTTTGCTTTGGGCGATAAAAAAGGAAAAGGACTGCTTATTGTAGCCGATACAACGTTTGGTTTCAACGCATTACGCAATTCAATCGAAGACTTGGACTGCGAAAATTCAAACGAAGAATATCAATGGCGCAACTTTTCGCCGGAAGAAATTGCGACGCGCAACTACGAAGAAGCCCGAAATTCGATGCGCAAACAGACGCACGAAGCGGATATTCAGCCGCGCAACTTTGTGGAAGTGTGCGTCGATATGCGCCAGTGCGGCGTAGCGGGCTACAACAGCTGGGGAGCGCGACCTTTGCCGCAATACAGCCTCTATGCCGACCGCGAATATAATTACGGATTTACGCTTATTCCGCTTCGTTCGGCAGATGAAATTTCTGTAAAAACAGCGTTAAAATATTGATAATTTTTTATAATTTTGCACTCTAAAAAAATGAAAAATTTAATTTTATATAGTTGCTTAATAATGAGTTGTTTTACTGCTTGTAAAGAGAATAAAACAACCGAAGTTACTTCCGATTTTGTTGGGATTTGGCAACTCTGCGCCCAACGATACAACGAAGAAATGCCGACTATTGCACCTTTCGAGCAGGAGCGGCTACCCGAATATAAAATCATTGACAAAGACGGAACGTTTACCAATCTGATTGTTTCGCGAAATACTTACATTACCGTTTTCGGTACTTACGATATTTCAAAAAAAGATAAATACGTCGAACTGGTAGAGAAATCGTACACCAATCCGAACCACAATCGCTTTGCCAACGAAATGGATTGCGAAATGACCAACGGTAAATATTTGAAACTGAGCTACGACACGGCGACAGGCACGCGACAGGAAAAAGTTATAGAGCTTTGGATAAAAGTGCAGAAAGGAAATCCGTTTGAAGCTACCGAAAACTGATAAATAATACAATTATACGATTAAAGAAATGAAAAAACTTTTTAAATTATTCCTTTTAGGCTGTTTTACAGCGTTTTACTCTAATGCGAACAGTCAGAATGCCTTTTTTATAAATGCCGGTCACGGTTATGCCGAACCCTACACGGCAGGCGACCCGGGTATCCAAATGCGCGAAAAACGCAACCTGCACCATTGGACCGACTTGAACCGGAAAGCGGTGTGGTATCTGTATCAAACAGCCGGAAAATACGATATGAGTTTCGTGTTAAAGTGCGAAAAAACAAAAGATTACGCTTTTGGGATGAAGGTTTCGGCGTGTTACGACAGTCTGGATTTCGAGCCGCAGGATTTTTCATTTGTTTGCAACGCCGTTCCGCTGCAAAACGACGACCGGCAGATAAGCCCCTGTCTTTCGGTAACTATCAATAAAACAGGATATTACCGTTACGAACTGACGGCAAAAAGCGATATGAACGGTTTCCGGCTCGATCAACTTTGTTTCAAAGGAGTTGGCAAAGCGTCGACCGTCAAAGGCTTCGATACACACGCAACCGATTACCTCTCGTCGCCCTCAGTGCATTTGAGTTTCAGCACCACTGCGCCCACGAGCAAGCGTTACAACTGGTTGTACGGGGAAATTCTTGTGCCCGAAGGCTGCGACCCGCTTTACACATATTATATGTCGCTCGGATTTTTCCGCGGATATATGGGCATTCAAACCAACAGCGAAACCGAACGCCGCGTACTGTTTTCGGCGTGGGACGCCGCCGACCGCGACAAATATCCCAATGCGCCGAAAGAAATGCTTGTCAGTCTGGTCGATAAGGCGGAATACGTGCAGGCAAACGACTTCGGAAACGAAGGCACAGGCGGTCAGTCGTATGTGGGAAAAGGCAAAGCGGACACGTGGAAAACCGGCAAACCCGTCAAATTCCTGATGAACTGCCGCCACGACGGAGGCATTGTGTATAAAGGCGATTCAATCAAGCATTCTGTTATTTCGGCGTGGTACGACGCAGGCGAAGGTTGGCGTTACATTGCCTCGTGGCGTTGTCCGGTAATGCCGAAAGGAAAAGATATGTTTGATGGATTTTATTCATTTATAGAGAATTACGGCTACCGCAACGGTCAGATTTTCCGCAAAGCGTACTATTACAACACTTTCGGGCGCGACGAAAAAAGCGGCGCGTGGCAGCATTTCAACAAAGTGCGTTTCAGCAACACCGACGGAAAAGAAGGACAACGCATTGATTACGAGCAAGGCGTAGCGCCCGAAGCTCCCGACAAATTTTATATGTCGTCAGCCGGCTACAAAACGACCGTAAAAACCGGAACGGAAGTTCCGCTTATCGAGAACTTCCCCTATCTTCGGAACTTGGACTTGAAACCATTTGAAAGCCGGGTAAATAAAGCGCTGAAAGCCGAAAAGAAACGGAAGTTGAAATAAATGTAATTTGAATGGCAGAGGATATTCGTGAAACAATTCGCCTGCTTTCCACAGGCAACCGGTCTGCATTTAACCGTTTTTACGAGCGTTTTTATGAGCAGGTCTTTCACTTTGCGTTTTATTTTCTGAAAGAAAAAGAGTCGTGCAAAGAAATTGTTTCCGATGTATTCTTCTCGGTGTGGCAAAATCGCGAAAAGCTTCCCGAAGTGCTGGAAATAGAATCGTGGCTTTATGTGTTGACTCGAAACCGCTCGCTACGCTATTTGGAACAAAACAAAAAACGCGCCGTTATTTCGTTTGACGAGATAGACGATTTCTCGAAGGTGAACAGCGTTTACTTTGAAAAGGAAAATCCGCCGACGCCTTATACCCAATTGCTCGACGAAGAATTGGAACTTATTCTGAAAGAGGCTGTTAACTCTTTGCCGGCGAAATGCCGCATGATATTTATTATGTCGCGAAAAAACGGACTGAAAACCAAAGAAATAGCCGAAATACTGAACCTGCAAGAAGCAACCATACGGGTACAGCTGAAAATTGCGGTAGAAAAAATAGTGGCGATGCTCAAACCGCGTTTCCCCGAACTTTTTAAATAATTAATTGATAAATTTATGAAACTGATTTTCAAACTTATTCTTGTTTTTTTGTGCATTTCGGCGCAAGCCGCCGACTACATTTCCGTTACGACCGATAATCTCTGTTTAATGCTGAAAGCGACCGACAGTAAACGGTTGGAACAGACCTACTTCGGCAGAAAACCGGCGAATTTTGCGGAACTGAAAAATATCGACCGCGAAACTTTTGCGGCGTACTCCACTTCGGGAACGACCAACCTTTTTGAAGCCGCCTTGCAAGCTGTGCAGTACGACGGAAACACGTCAACCGAGCTCAATTTTCAAAACGTTACCGTCGAAACAAAGGACAACATTGTTCATACCGCCATTACGCTGAACGACCGCGTTTATCCGCTTTCGGTTACGTTGCACTACAACGCCTATCAACGCGAGGACATTATTGAGCAGTGGGTCGAAATTCGGAACGACGCAAAAAAAAGCATTCGTTTAAGCCGCTTTGCCTCTTCCGATTTATCGTTTAATGCTGAAAATTACTACGTTACGAATTTTCACGGCGATTGGGCTTACGAAATGAACATGCAGGAACAACGCTTGACTTCCGGCATAAAAATTATCGATTCAAAACTCGGCGTACGCACGAATATGTACTCGCACCCCTGTTTTTTGCTGTCCTTGGGCGGCGAAATGCGCGAGAACACGGGCGAAGTCGTTGGCGGAACGCTCGCGTGGCCCGGCAATTTTCAGTTCTGCTTCGAGGTGGATAATCAGAACAAACTGCGGGTGCTTTCGGGCGCAAATCCCTACGCTTCGGAACGCATTCTCGAAAAAGGCGAGTCGCTTGCAACGCCCGCTTTCTTGTTTTCGTACAGCGACAACGGCGCGGGAACGATTAGCCGCCGCTTCAACCGCTGGGCGCAGAAATACGGTATTAAAAACGGCGACCGCAGCCGCGACATCTTGCTAAATAATTGGGAAGCAACCTATTTCGATTTCAATGAAGAAAAATTGACGAAAATTATCGACGACGC
>JAISXQ010000063.1 GCA_031270425.1 Prevotellaceae bacterium
TGCCAATCAGGAGTTGAAGTTGAGATTAACAATAAAAAAAGTAAATAAAAAGCAATTGTTTTTTCGTCTTCGAAATAATATAAGTAAATTTGTATCTTATTTTATTTAAAATAATTTGAAAAAAGTCATGAAAAAAATCATTTTTAGCAGTGCGCTTATTCTGTTAGCGTTATTTTCATCCGTATTGAATCTGAGTGCCCAGGATTGGGCTAATTTGCAGCGTTTTCAAAAGGCAAACGCCGAATTGCCCGCTCTCGCGAAAGGAGAGAAACGCGTTGTCTTTATAGGAAATTCCATCACGGCGGGTTGGATAAATGCGCATCCAGATTTTTTCTCCGGAAATCCCTATGTGAACCGCGGTATCAGCGGACAAACCACGCCGCAGATGCTCGTGCGTTTCCGTCAGGATGTTATTCAATTGAATCCTGCGGTAGTTGTAATTTTAGCCGGCACGAACGATATTGCCGGAAATACCGGAGTTTCGACTCTGGAAATGATACAGGATAATTTGGCTTCGATGGCGGAAATAGCCGCCGCTAACGGGATAAAGGTCGTGCTTTCGTCCGTGTTGCCGGTTTACGATTATCCCTGGCGTAAAGGTTTGGAACCCGCGGAAAAAATAGTGAAGCTGAACGCGTGGATAAAGGAATATTGCGGCGAAAAAGGCTTTGTTTACCTCGACTATCACACGCCGATGGCGGACGAACGCAAGGGAATGATTGCCGAATATACTACCGACGGCGTGCACGTATCGTCGAAAGGCTACGATGTGATGGAGAGTTTGGCGCAGGATGCAATTCGAAAGGCGTTGAAGAAAAAACAAAAAAGGAGATAAATACAAAATTCCCGGAATTTTTAAACCCGCCTGATAAAAGGCGGTTTTTTTATTTCATGCAACTTTTTATAAACACAAACCGATATTCCTCTTTTTTTTGTACCTTTGCGCCCCACTAAGTGCAGATTAAACACAAGGAAATATATTAACATGAATATTGTCAGAAAAGACCTCGATTCAACCAATGCTGTAATAACATTGAGCATTGTAAAGGCTGATTACGCCGAAAAAGTAGAAAAAACATTGCGCGATTACCGCAAAAAAGCCAATATCCCGGGCTTCCGTCCCGGACACGTTCCTTTCGGATTGGTACAAAAAATGTACGGAAAAGCCGTGCTGGCGGAAGAAATAAACAAACTGGTTTCGGACAATCTGTTCAACTATATTAAAGAAACGGATTTGAAAATACTTGGCGAACCCCTTCCTAATGAAACGGAGCAGCCTGAAATCGACTTTAATACTCAGGAAGATTTTACTTTTGTGTTCGATATTGCCCTTGCTCCCGAATTTGAAGTCGAATTGAATAAAAAAGACAAAATCAAGTATTACGACATCGAATTGTCCGATGAAATGGTGGACAACCAAGTGAAATCATACACCGGACGTTACGGTAAATATGTGCAGGAAGAAGTTGCCGAACCGAAAGACATGCTGAAAGGCGAATTGCTTGAATTGAAAGACGGCAACGTAAACGAAGAGGGCATAAAAGTAGAAGACGCCGTGCTGACTCCCGCCTACATAAAAGACGACGCCCAGCAGGCGCTTTTCGAAAAGGCGAAAAAAGGCGGCGTAATTGTATTTAATCCGCTGAAAGCCTTTGAAGAAGCTTCTGAAATAGCTTCGCTGCTGAGAATATCGAAAGACGAAGCCAAAAACATTACTTCCGACTTTCAATACACCATTCAAAGCATTACCCGCTACATTGAGTCTGAAATCAATCAGGAATTATTCGATAAAGTGTACGGCGATGGCAAAGTAACAAGCGAAGAGGAATTCCGCGCGAAAATCAAGGAGAACATCGAGGAAAGCCTCGTTGCCGACAGCGATTACAGGTTCAGTCTGGATGCACGCGACTTCCTGGTAAAAAAATACGAAAATTTGGAATTTCCCGATGCTTTCTTGAAACGCTGGTTGTTGGCGTCGAACGAAAATATGACCGCCGGACAACTCGAAGAAGATTATCCGAAAATGCTTTCCGACTTGAAATGGCATCTGATTAAAGATAAAATAGCGAAAGCGAACGAAATCAAAGTCGAAGCCGACGACGTAAAAGAACAGGCGAAAAGGATTGCCCGCGCTCAATTCGCGCAATACGGAATGGTTGACTTGGACGACGCCATCATTTCCAATTACGCGAACGATATGATGAAAAAAGAGGATATGGTAAAAAATCTCTTTGAAAAAGTGTCGGAAAAGAAAGTATTGGCTATCGTAAAAGATGCCGTAAAACTCGACAACAAAAAAATTTCCATCGAAGATTTTAACAAAATGTTTGAAGCGCAGCCATAACATCCAAAAGTTCATATCGAAGATATGGACGGCTATGTGTGCTCTCTTCTAAACATAAAAAATGGGATGTAACTGCAAACTATAAACTATAAACTGAAATAAAACTATTGTTTTCTATGTGTTTATATCTGAAAAAAGATTTTTTTTGTCATGCACGAAGTTCAATTAATTAAGAATAATAAAAATATTTGATTATTTTTGTAACCTTAAAAAAACCGTTTTTTTTTGTTGTATGCAAGCGATTACGTAACGTTCTGGTATAATTATTGTAGTTGCATAAATTTTTTAGATATTAAATTGACTTCGTAGCTCAGCTGGTAGAGCAACAGACTCTTAATCTGTGGGTCGTGGGTTCGATCCCCACCGGGGTTACTTCGAGAGAATAATTTACTAATTAACAAAAAAGATTCATTAAAAAAAAGAAAATGATGAGGCATAGTAACATTTTTGCAGTATTACTGCTAAGTACAGGTTTGGTTTTGCAGGGTTGCAGTTCGCTGAACAACACGGCAAAAGGAGGTTTATTCGGTTCGGGTGCAGGCGCCGCCCTTGGCGCAGGCGTTGGCGTTTTAATCGGTAAAGACGCTAAAAGCGCTGCTATCGGCGCAGCCATAGGAACAGCCGTAGGAGCGACAACAGGAGCTATTATCGGCAAGCAAATGGACAAAGCCGCGGAGAAAGCCGCAGCCATTGAAGGAGCTAAGGTAGAGGGAATTACCGATGCGAACAACTTACAGGCTGTTCGTGTAACTTTTGATTCGGGTATCCTGTTCGCTACTGGGAAAAGCGCTTTGAACGCAACGTCAAAAGACGCTTTGACAAAATTCTCCAAAATTTTGATCGACAATCCGACAATGGACGTTGTCGTTTATGGTCATACCGACAATACGGGTTCTTTGGCTGTAAATCAAAAACTTTCCAAAGAACGCGCACAAGCCGTTGCCGATTTCCTGATTTCAAAAGGAGTTACCGCTTCTCAAATAAAAGATGTTGTTGGTAAAGATTTCTCCGAACCGATTGCCGATAATTCAACCAAAGCAGGACAAGCTGCCAACCGTCGCGTGGAAGTTTATTTGTATGCCAGCGAAGCTATGATTAAAGAAGCAGAATCTAAATGAGAATAAACTGATTTCGCATACATACTTAATGGAAATAAAAGAGGGGTTTTTCTAATTGAAAAATCCCTCTTTTATTTTAGTACATTTTTGCAAGCTTACCGACAGCCGGAATAAATCTTGCAACGCAATAGCGCTCAGGTTTTCGGTTCGTCTTCTTTGAGATTCTGCACCCTGCGTACCGAATTTACTTCGCTTATTTTGGATATTTGCCGGCACAACGCGTCTATCTCGTGGGTGTCGTGCACATACACGTATAATTGCCCGATAAAAATACCGGCATTGGTTTCTATATTTATCCGGTTGATATTGAAGCCGTAACTTTCCGAAATAATTTTCAGTATCTCCATCATGACGCCTTTTTTATCGATTCCTTTTATTTCGATAAGTTCAATAAAGGAATGCCCTTTATGGATTCCCCATTCCACGGAAACAATGCGGTTGCCGAAGTTAGTTTTCAGTTTCAGGGCGGCGGGGCATTGCCGTTTGTGGACGATCACATTTTCATGTTCATCGACGTATCCCAGCACGTCGTCGCCGGGGATGGGATTGCAGCACAGAGCCAGTTGATATTGCTTTCCGGCGTTTTCTTCGGTCAGTTTTACGGTCGATTTCAGGTCTATTTTTTGAACCGGCGGGCTCTTTTTTTCGCCGCTCGAAGTGTTTGAAAAAGGATTTTTCAGGTAGCGTGTAAATACGTTCCTGTTTTGAGGCTTAAAAATCAGCTTATTAATATCGTTCAAATCCAGGACGCCTTTTGCGGCATTGAGATACAACTCGGTGGGCTGCGTTAATTTGTAGTAGTTTAATATTCGGACGATATGTTCATTTTCGGGCTTCAAGTTGATTTTTGCCAAAGCTTCCTCTATTTGTTTGGCTCCTTCGGCAATAAGCGCTTTCTCTTTTTTCTTGAAATACGTTTCCAGCTTTGTTTTCGCCCTTCCTGTGGTAATATAATTCAACCATTCGCGTTCGGGTTTCTGTTTCTTTGAAGTAAGGATTTCGACCTGGTCGCCGCTGTTCAGCTTATAGATCAGCGGGTCCAGCTTGTGGTTCACATTGGCTCCGATACCGAGCATCCCAATATCGGAATGGAGAAGAAAAGCGAAGTCGAGCGCGGTAGCTCCCTGCGGAATGGTTTTTATTTCCCCCTTAGGCGTGAAGACAAAAATTTCCGATGCGAAAAGATTCAATTTAAAAGTCGCCATAAAGTCGATGGCGTTCGGATCCGGATTTTCAAGTATTTCCTTAATGGTTTTTATCCATTTGTCGAGTTCCGATTCTTCTTTTCCTCCGGTTTTATATTTCCAGTGGGCGGCAAGTCCCCGTTCGGCAATATCGTTCATCCGCTCACTCCGTATTTGCACCTCAACCCATCTTCCCATAGGTCCCATCACGGTTACGTGCAGGGATTCGTATCCGTTCGCTTTGGGCGTGCTTACCCAGTCGCGTATCCGTTCGGGATGAGGTTTATACAATGAAGTAATTGCGGAATAAAGCATCCAGCACTGGTCTTTTTCGCTCATTCCCTCGCGCGGTTTAAAAATGATGCGGAGCGCC
Source organism: Prevotellaceae bacterium (assembly GCA_031270425.1). Classification (GTDB taxonomy): domain Bacteria; phylum Bacteroidota; class Bacteroidia; order Bacteroidales; family Paludibacteraceae; genus H1. The sequence continues at coordinate 5,020 of JAISXQ010000063.1, forward strand.
AGAATATCGTACACTTCCTCGAAATGGATATTTTGCGCAGACATTTTCCGCCAAATGGAATAAACGGATTTCAACCGTTCTTTAAGTTTAAATTCGTAGCCCAAGCTACTTAATTTTTCGTCGATCGGTTCCGAAAATTTCTTATAAAATATCTTCCGTTCTTCCTCGTCGACAGCCAACCGTTTTTCGAGTTCGCGGTATGTATCAGGGTGTTCGTATTTGAAACTGAGGTTTTCGAGTTCGGTTTTGATGCGGAAGAGTCCTAAACGGTGGGCAAGGGGAGCGTAAATATATTGCGTTTCGCCGGATATTTTATACTGTTTCGCCGGGGGCATCGAACTGAGTGTCCGCATATTGTGCAGGCGGTCGGCAATTTTCACCAGGATAACGCGGACGTCCTCAGACATGGTCAGCAGCAGTTTTCGGAAATTTTCCGCCTGGGCGGAATCCCTTTCGCCGAAAACGCCGCCCGAAATTTTAGTCAGTCCGTCAACGATTTGCGCTATTTTCGGTCCGAAAAGATTTTCAATATCCTCAACCGTATAATCGGTATCTTCCACCACATCGTGCAGCAGGGCGGAACAGATAGAAGTAGAGCCCAAACCTATTTCGCGGACAACAATACGCGCCACGGCTATCGGATGCATGATATATGGCTCGCCCGATCGCCGGCGCAAGCCACGGTGAGCCGACCGCGCAAAGTTGAAAGCCTTAGTTATGATTTCAAATTTTTGCCGGTGGTTCGAATTGCGGTAATCTTCAAGCAGGGCGTCAAACTCCCGCTGAATAAGCAAATTTTCTTCCTCTTCCTGTATATCCTGTTTTTTCGACATAAACGTGCAAATCGGATGGCAAAAATACACATTAAATTTTAAATTTCAATACACTTCGCACATCTCTGTTCTGATGCGCGAAAAATTGTTTTCCCGTACCGGATTATTTTTTAATTTTGCAGAAAAAATCCGTACTTTGTGCTCTGTATTCTAATTGTCTTTGCTCTTTATTCTTTATTCTTTGTTCTAAAAAAAATGAAACGAATCGGGTTACTTTCCGACACGCACGGATATTTAGACGAACGTATTTTTGAATATTTCGCCGAATGCGACGAGGTATGGCATGCAGGCGACTGGGGTTCGCTCGAACTGTTGAACCGGCTGCAAGCTTTTAAGCCCACGCGGGGCGTGTGGGGAAATATCGACGGCTACGAAATACGGCAACAACTTCCGCAGCATAACCGCTTTTCCATCGAAGGCGTAAAAGTGTGGATGACGCACATCGGGGGTTATCCCGGGAAATACGATCCGCTGGTTCGCCCGCATATTTTCCAACAGCCGCCCGATCTGTTTATTTGCGGGCATTCCCACATTTTAAAAGTAAAATACGACAAAACGCTCAAACTGTTGCATATCAATCCGGGCGCGGCAGGCAAATACGGATTCCACCAAGTGCAGACCTTGGTTCGTTTTACGGTTAACCATGAAAAAATCGAAGATTTGGAAGTGATCGAGTTAAACCCCCTAAATCCCCGTTAAAGTATGTTATAAATACGGTTTTTCCGGCATATTTTTAGAAAAACATGTTGGAGCGTTATTGAAAAATCCCTTATCTTTGCATCGTGATTTTTTCATAGTATTAGATTTAAGGTTAACAAGAAAGATTGGTTGTCGAGCGAGACAACCTTCTTTTTTTATACATACTCGAAAAAAACATCCTCTCCCTGATCAAACAAAATCATTTGACCTTTCCTGTTTAAACTTTTCCCAAAAGTAATTTATCCACGAATTACACGAATTTACACGAAAATAATATTGACTACGTCGAACGTTGTTTCGTGGATAAATTACTTTTGGGAACTTAAACTTTTCCAAAGTTCCGAACTTTGGAAAAGTTAAAACAGGACAGTGCAACGTAAGAACGCTCTTACGTTGCACTGTCCTGTCCCCCTTTAGGGGTTAGGGGTTTCTATCTGAATACGATAGCCGTAATCACATCGCTTCCCACATGATTGTTCAGTGCATTTTTGATTTCT
>JAISXQ010000083.1 GCA_031270425.1 Prevotellaceae bacterium
GGGAGTTATTTTTATCGACGGTTTTGGCGACGGTATTTTGTTGGAAAACGAAGGCAAAGCGACAGCCGGAGAAATAAATTCGATTGCATTCGGCATATTGCAGGCGGCGCGTGTACGGACGACAAAGACGGAATACATTTCCTGTCCGAGTTGCGGGCGGACGCTGTTCGACTTACAAACGGTAAACGCGAGGATAAAAGCCCGCACGAGCCATTTAACAGGACTGAAAATAGGCATTATGGGCTGCATCGTAAACGGACCGGGCGAAATGGCGGACGCCGATTACGGATACGTGGGAACAGGAAAAGGAAAAATCAGCCTGTATAAAAAAAAAATATGTGTCGAACGGAATATTCCCGAAAACGAAGCTGTGGATAAATTGATAGAATTAATCAAGGAAAACGGCGATTGGCACGAAAATTGTTAAAAGAAATTCAAAAAAAAATAGATTTTCACAAAATAGATTTTCATAAATTAAATAAACAACAAATTTAAAATTAGATTAAAATGAAGAAAGTATTTTTGACGCTTGCTTTTGTAGCAACAGGAATTTTTGGAGCTATCAATGCTCAAGACAATGCAATTGGTTTGCGTTTAGGTTATGGTGGCGAAGTTTCTTATCAAAGAATATTGAGCGATGCAAATCGTTTGGAACTTGATTTGGGATTAAATGTTGGTTACGGATTTAACCTGAATGGAGTTTATCAATGGACTTGGGATTTGTCGCAATTGGCAACAGGGTTTAACTGGTATGCCGGCGTAGGCGCTGGCTTAGGTTATTGGGATGGTCGCAATGGCGGCAACAGTTATTTGAATGTCGGAGTGCTTGGGCAGGTTGGTATTGAATATAATTTCAATATTCCATTACAGCTTTCGTTGGATTATCGTCCCGGATTCTATTTCTTGGGTAGCGATCCTACATTTTGGGGAGATGGTGTCGCACTTGGCGTTCGTTACAAATTCTAAAAAATAGACTCAAAACAGTTTCTAAAATAAAAAACGGAGGTGTATTTTCAGATACATCTCCGTTTTTTATTTATGAAAGAATAGCAAACGTGCATTTCTTTTTGAATTTGCTTACTTCAATAGCTCCACCGCGTTTTGTATGGCGGCGTCGGTAATGCGGCTTCCGCTTAGCATTTGGGCAATTTCCTTGATGCGTTCTTCTTTCCCGATGCGCTCAATCTGGGTGCGGGTCTGTTCGTCCGTTTCCGATTTGAATACTTTATAATGCGCTTTCCCCTTAGCGGCTATCTGCGGCAAGTGCGTGATGGAAATAACCTGTATGCCTCCGTCCGCCATGGCGCTCATAATTCTTCCCATACGGTCGGCTATATCTCCTGACACTCCGGTATCTATTTCGTCGAAAATAACCGTAGGCAGATTGGTTTTTCCGGCGATCAATGACTTTATCGAAAGCATCAGGCGCGAAATTTCGCCTCCCGAAGCTATTTGCGAAACGGCTTCCGGCTTGCGGTTCCTGTTTGCCGAAAACAGGAATTGTATTTCGTCTTTCCCGTGAGGCGCGAAACCGGACAGGGGAGTTATCTGTATTTCAAACTGTACATTCGGCATTCCTAATTTAGAAAGCATATCTTCAAGCTGCCGCTTAATGGGTTCGCAGGCTTTTTTCCGTCCTTCGCTAAGTTTGCAGCCCGATGTTTGCAGCCTTTCGAGGGCTTCTTCCGTTTGTTTTTGCAACGCGGCTATTTCGTCGTCGAAAGATTCTATTTGCAGCAGCCTTTTTTCATACGAGTCGCGTATTTCTATTAATCCGGCGACCGACGGCGAGCGGTGTTTTTGTTGCAGGCTATGCAATTCGTTCAGGCGGTTTTCGATCCATTCCATTCTGGATGGGTTAAATTCGACGCGCCCGCCAAACGAGGTCATTTCGTCGGCAATATCCTTTAATTCTATATAAAGCGACCGGAGGCGTTCGTAAAGTTTTTCTCCTTCGGGAATGTATTGTTTTATCCGCGACAGGACGGTAAAGGCTTCTTTTATAAGAGAAAGCGACGCATTTTCATCGTTTGTCAGCCGGTCGATTCGCGCCAATTCCGTCTTTATTTCTTCGGCATGAGCCAAGGTTTCCAGTTCCTGTTCCAGTTCTTCCTGTTCGCCGTCCTGCAATTGCGCTTCCGCGAGTTGCCGGTATTGGAAGCGGATATAATCCCAGTCCGCCTTTGATTTTCCGGCGTTTTCTTTCAGGGCTTCCAGTCCGGCGGAAAGTTCGCGCCAAGCGTTGTAATCTTTTCCATAAGTGTCGAGCAAACTTCCGTTTTGAGCGACTATATCCACTACCTTGCGCTGATAGCCGCCGCTTCCCAACAACAGGTTTTCGTGTTGCGAATGTATGTCTATCAGGCTGTCGGTGAGCTGGCGCAGCAGGTTTAAACCGACGGGAGTGTCGTTTACAAAAGCGCGCGACTTTCCCGATGACGTCAGTTCGCGCCGTATGACGCAATTATGTTCGTCGTAATCCAGTTCGTTTTCATCAAAGAATGATTTCAGCGCATAGTTTTTAATATCGAAAACGGTTTCCACCACACATTTATCCTCGCCCTGCTTAATGCTTTTACTGTCAGCCCGCTGTCCTGTAACGAGGGATAAAGCGCCGAGAATAATCGACTTTCCGGCTCCGGTTTCGCCTGTTATAACCGAAAATCCCGGATCGAAATCAATATCAAGCCGGTCTATCAGAGCGTAGTTGGATATGTGTAAAGATTTTAGCATCTGGATGCAATTCGTTAACTTGTTAGCTTGTAAATCAAAAAATTAGGGGTTTGATTTGCCGGGCGTTTTTTTTATTTTTGTTTTCAATTCATCAAATCCCCGCCCGTACACGGCACGCACCACGCTTTGGCTGATAAACGCCTTATCGTCAATATCCCTAATGCGGCGGTAGAGTTCCGTGGCTTCGCTGCGGCGGGCAAGTACCAAAATAACTTTTGCAGCTTGCTTAGTGTACCATCCCACGCCGTCGAGAACCGTACAGCCGCGCTTCATATCCCGGTTGATCATATCGGCGATTTCTTCGTATTTGTGCGACATGATAAGCAATTGCACCGATTGGCGGAAACCATTGATAACCATATCGATCGTATAAGTCATTACGCCGAGAACGATAAGCCCGTGAACGATTTTTATAAAATCCTGAAAAACGAAATAGGACATGCTCACAATAATCAAATCCAGAAACATCATCATCCGCCCAAAGGCAATGTTTTTGTATTTGTTAATAATCGCCACAACAATATCCGTCCCTCCCGTGCTTCCGTTTGAATTAAACACAACGCCTATGCCGGCTCCGCAAAGCATGGCTCCGATAATAGCGGACATCAAAGGCTCTTCTTCGATAAGAGGCTTTGTGATAACGCTTTGCATAAAGGTCAGCAAAAACGTCAGCAGAAGAACTCCGTAAATGGTTTTTATAAGAAATTTAACGCCGAGAATTTTTAGAGCAACAAGCAGCAACAAGAGGTTTACCAGAAAATAGGTCGTTTGCAGCGGAATGCTTCCGGCAGTGGCATATTCGACCAAAAGCGCCAAACCGGCTAAGCCTCCGGTAACAATCCCAACCGGCTTGATAAAGCCGATAAGCCCAACGGCATAAAGGGCAAGCCCGCAAGTAATGTATAAATAATCGCGCCAGTAAAATGTTTTCAGATATTGCATCGGCTTTTTATCGCTGTTTTCCATAAATTACAACACTATGTTTACAATTTTTCCGGGTACGACAATCACTTTCTTCGGCGTTTTTCCTTCCAAAAATTTTGCCGCCTGTTCATCAGCCAACGCTGTTTTTTCTACTTCTTCCCTGCTCATACCGGCAGGCAATTCAAGGATAAAGCGTACTTTTCCGTTAAAAGAAATCGGATATTTCACCGAAGCCTCGACCAAATACGCCTCGTCGTAAACGGGAAAAACCGCGTCGCAAACGCTTCCTTCGTTACCCAGCAAATGATACATTTCTTCGGCGATATGCGGCGCAAAAGGAGCCAGCAGGATGGTTAACGGTTCGAGAATAGCTTTTTTGCTGCATTTTAACGTAAATAATTCGTTGACGCAAATCATAAAAGCCGACACCGAAGTGTTGAACGAGAAATGTTCAATATCGAAACTTACCTTTTTAATGGTTTTGTGTAACGTTTTCAGTTCTTCCGCCGTAGGGGCTTCGTCCGTAAGCAGTAAGTTGCCGTCTTTATAAAACAATGCCCACAAACGTTTCAAAAAGCGGTGCACGCCGTCGATTCCGTTTGTGTCCCAAGGTTTTGACTGTTCCAAGGGTCCGAGAAACATTTCGTACAAACGCAGGGTATCCGCGCCGTATTTTTCTACAATATCGTCGGGATTCACCACGTTATACATCGATTTCGACATTTTTTCAACCGCCCACCCGCAGATGTATTTTCCGTCTTCGAGGATAAATTCCGCATCGGCAAATTCGGGTCGCCAAGCGCGAAATTTTTCAATGTCCAACATATCGTTGGAAACAATATTTACATCCACATGCAAAGGAGTGGTTTCGTATTGGTCTTTCAGATTGAAGGAAACGAAAGCCGGTTTAGACCTCTCCTCCTCCCGCTGAGGCGGGATAAATCGTCCCTCTCCACGACTTGTCCCGCCATAGCGGGAAGGAAGGGGAGAATTGACGCGATACACAAAATTACTTCGTCCCTGAATCATACCCTGGTTAATCAGCTTTTTGAAAGGTTCGTCCTCGCAGACAAGGCCCAGATCAAATAAAAATTTGTTCCAGAAACGGCTGTAAATCAGGTGTCCGGTAGCGTGTTCCGTTCCGCCGATATACAAATCGACATTGCGCCAATAGCTGTTCGCTTCTTTGGAAACGAGCGCGTCGGGATTTTTCGGGTCTTCGTACCTCAAATAATAAGCCGACGAACCGGCAAAACCGGGCATGGTGTTCAATTCGAGAGGATATTTTTTAGTTTCCATTTTGCAAAGATATATTTTTTATTTTGGTACATGACAAAAAAATCAAACATAAACACTATGTTATTTCTTCTATTTTTTCTTCCAAGCATTTCAATTCCCTGTCGAAATCCGACTCGTAGTTTCTGTCCTGAATGACGCGAAACTTGTTGTATTCCTCATACGCCTTGATTTTTGCCTGTTCGGCGGTAATTTTTCCCGCGTCAAGCAAAACCGGGTACGACGAAAGTTCGAGAAAACTGTCGAGGAACAACGCCCAATTTTCCATCGTGGTGGTAATGTGGCGTTTGGCGCGGTTTTCCGCCAAATCGAGATAAGCCGAAACAATCTGATTGAGTTCGGCTA
>JAISXQ010000149.1 GCA_031270425.1 Prevotellaceae bacterium
GAGAAACGCTTCCAAATCATTACCCGCAAGGCGGAAATAGACTCGGAAGACAAAGAGGTGAGAGTGCTCCGTATCAACGGCAACACCTTTATCGACAGCCGGAGCAAAAATACGGCGGAAATCAACCTCTTCGACCTTAGCGGACGGCAGTTGCAACAGACGCTGCAACTTGCACCGGGCGAAATAAGGGCGCTTCCGTCCCTGCCCGGCGGAGTGTATGTTGTGGAAATTACAGCGAAAAATAAAAAGTATTTGGAAAAAATTATAGCCCCCTAAATCCCTCCCGCTGAGGCGGGACAAGCTCTTGGGGGACTTTTTGGGAAGTGCAACGTAAGAGCGTTCTTGCGTTGCACGAAACTTAAATTTTTTCATAAACTTCTCCAACGTTCCGAACGTTGGAAAAGTTAAAACAGGAAAGGTCAGCGGAATAACACCTAACAGGTTTTCAAAACCTGTTAGGTGTTATTCCGCTTTTGCAACGTAAGAACCCCGCAACGTTGCACGAACCAAAAGTCCCCCTTCAGGGGTTAGGGGTCTTAGGGGTCGGATCAGGTTGGGTCGGGAGAAATAGAGACGTTTTTATACACTTAAATTCATGATAATCATCATATTTTGACACTTCGGGGCTTACAGGATAGTAAGCGGGTAATCATTTAGAATAAATAATGTATCTTTGCAGAAAGAATAATTACACTAAAATTTAAACTGGCTTTAAAAGTTCGGAAATTGCTAAATTTGTGTTAACTTTACAGTTGTAATTGTTCCATACACAATAAAACGGACATAATAATGAGTTCAATTCTTATTGTAGAAGATGATCTGACTCTGTGCCTGATGTTGAAGACATGGCTAACCAGAAAGAGATTCTCAGTTGATTCTGCAAATAGTATTAGGGAAGCCAAGAAAAAGATAAAAAAAGAAATTCCGGACATTATACTGTCCGACTTGCGTTTGCCTGACGGAAACGGAATAGAGCTGTTGAGATGGGCGAAAGAGTTCAGCGAACCTGTTATCGTGATTATGATGACCAGCTATGCGAATATCGGTACTGCGGTAGAATCAATAAAATCAGGAGCTTACGACTATGTTGCCAAGCCCTTGAACCCGGAAGAACTGTATTCGAAAATTTGTGCGGCTCAGGAACAGAATAAAGAAACGCCCGCATCCGCAAGAACAAATGCAGGAAGCCATGCCCTAAACTCCGAAAACCCGGATGATTTGCAAACAACAAGGACGTATATTAAAGGTCATTCGCCCCTCTACAAGCAACTTTACGAATATGTAGATTTAGTAGCGCCTACAAAAATGTCGGTGCTTATTCTTGGAGCAAGCGGCGTAGGAAAAGAACATATAGCGCGGCGAATCCACGAGAAAAGCGAACGTGTCGCAAGTCCTTTTGTTGCCGTCGATTGCGGAGTGTTATCCAGGGAATTGGCGGCAAGCGATTTTTTCGGACACGAAAAAGGAGCGTTTACCGGCGCCCTGACAAAGAAACAGGGACTTTTTGTCGCCGCCGACGGAGGGACTATATTTCTGGATGAGATTGGCAATCTGTCGCTCGATATACAAATTCAACTGTTACGAGTATTGCAGGAAAAAAGGGTGCGTCCGGTGGGGAGCGAAAAGGATGTGCCTGTAAATGTACGGATTATTGCCGCTACAAACGAGAAAATTGATACCGCTGCGCCCAATCCGTCGTTCCGTCTGGATTTGTATCACCGTTTAAGTGAATTTGTGCTGTATGTTCCGAGTCTGAATGAGTGTAAAGAGGATATTCCGCTGTTTTTGCACCACTTTTTGGAAAGATCGAACGGCGAATTAGGCAAAAATATAATCGGTTTCACTCCTCAGGCGTTAAACTTATTGATTAACTATTCGTGGCCCGGCAATATCAGGGAAATAAAAAACGTGGTCAGCAGGATGGTGCTGATTTCTCAGGAACAATACATAAAACCGGAACATGTTCCCGAATATATTCGAGCGTAAACACCAAACTCTAAACTCTCTAAACTTTAAACTCTAAACTCCTAACCACCAAACTTTAAACTCTAAACTCTAAACTCTAAACTTCCAATCACCAACCTTTAAACTCTAAATTTTATGAAACAAGAATCAAAAACAAAGGCGTTGATCCTGGCAGGATACATTTTGGTAATAATCCTGGCAGGAGCAGGGATTTTAACTTTATACGGCGAATTAAAAAAAATATCGGAAGTAAGCGCCGACACCGGAAGTGAGGAAATCATAACCGTAAGCAATGTCTTGTCAACCTTGTACGAAGCCGATAACAGCGGGCTTTATACCTTTCCGCCGAGCGCCCGCTATCCGAAATGTGTCTATGATTCCCTGATGTTGAAGATAAAAGACGATGTATTTATTTTAAAGGGAAAAGCCACAGATTCGGTTTACCTGTCAAAATTAGACAGCGTGATACTGCTGCTCGACTTGAAACAGCGCAATGAAAATCAAATGCTGCTTTTAATGGATTCTATCATGCAGCTTCCCGTCCGGCAGCATCAAATAATGACGACGGTACTTTCGCAAAAAGATTTATCCAACATCGAATCCGTCATCCGAATGCGCGACATGCAAATAATCGACTCGACAACGCTTGTCGTGAAGAAAAAGTCTCTTCTTCAAAAAATATCCGACCTCTTCGACAGAAATGCGCACGACTCAATATCATTAAATTTGGTACAAAAAAAGGAAATAGTCGATTCCATAGTTCCGATAAAATTTACCACAGACACAATTGCGCAATACGTAACAAATTATGTTTCGGAACGGAATCACCGTTACTCTATTTTAGTCGCAAAACTGTCGCGAAGACAATTCGGATTACAACAAACGAATGATGTTTTATTGAGCAAGATCAACTATATTCTTAAAGATCTGGAAAATAAAGACGCAAAAGCAAAGCAGGAAATCGAATCGTCCAAGAAAAAAGTACTGGCGGATTCGGCGCAAATAAGCTATTTGATACTTATAGTTACGGCATTTATCGTTGTCTTTTTCGTAATGCTGATACTGCAACTTATCAACAAGCAAATGAAATACCAGCAAGAGTTGGAGGTATCGAAGGCGCGTACCGAATCGCTGCTCGTAAGTAAAGAGCAACTTATGCTGGCTATTTCGCACGACATCAAAGCGCCGTTAAGTTCCATAATCGGTTTTATTGAAATTTTATCGAAAGTTAAACTTCCCGAAAAAGAAAAATATTTTATACAGAACATGCAAATATCCTCCGAGCAGATATTGGAACTTGTAAATAATTTATTGGATTTCCATAAATTAGACTCTGGAAAATACATGCTTAACCCGATAAATTTTTCCCCATACATGTTTATAAACGACATATACCGGAGTTTTGTTCCCGTCGCCACTTTCAAGTCGCTGAAAATAAACCTGAACAATGAAATCGATTCTTCAAAAATATATAACAGCGATCCTTTTCGCATCAAACAGATAGTGAACAATTTAATAACGAACGCTATAAAATTTACCCGGGAAGGAAGCATAGATATAAGTGCAAAAATTGAAAAATCCAAAAACAGGGAATGGTTTATTGTTTCGGTAAAAGATACGGGTATCGGTATTTCACAAGAAGATTTAAAGAAACTTTTTGAACGGTACAAACGGGCAAAACATGCAGAATCGCATCGCATAGAAGGATTCGGGCTGGGATTGGCTATTTCTAAAAAATTAGCCAACCTGCTCAACGGAGGCATTATGGTGGAATCGAAATTGGACGTTGGAAGTACGTTTACATTAAAAGTACCGATATTCCCCGCCGAAGCAAAATCGCATAAAACGCAGTATGAACCGGACAGTATAAATAAAGAAGGGCTGAGACTGTTGCTTATAGACGATGATAAAGTTTTATTGCATGTATATTCCGAAATGCTGAAACAGCTTGGATACGAGGTTAAAATGTGTTACAGCTCTCTTAAATCGTTGGAATTATTACAAAACAACAAATTCGATATTGTTTTCTGCGATATTCAAATGCCCGACATGAACGGCTTCGAATTAGTGGAACGTATTCGGAACGCTACATTTCCCAAAGCTAAAAATATAGCCGTCGTAGCTCTGTCCGCCCGTTCGGACGTTTCGTTAACTACTTATAAGGAAGCCGGTTTTACAGCTTTCCTGCCGAAGCCCTTTACTTCTCAGCAATTGCTTTCCTTAATAGCCGAACTGATGGATGTAGAGAATAAAGCGCTCGAAAAAACGGAGCAAAAAAGTAATGCCGGCGATAGCTGCTTTCATTCGTTAATTGCCTTTGCGGAGGGAGACAAGGACGCCGCCAAGTTAATTTTGAATACCTTTATAACTGAGAACATTCAAATGCTGTCGAAGTTGGAGGCGGCGTTGCAATCGAAGGACTGGATTACGATTCAATCGCTGGCACACAAGCTTCTGCCGCGCATGAGGATGATTGAAGACAAAGAAATCGTTTCAATCCTTTATGCCGTTGAAAAAGGAGAACAAAGCATCGAAAAGTTGAATGCCGTATTGACAATGATAGAAAACAGAAATTCGGAGGCGCTTAAATTTATTGAAACCTTGTAAACGTTATTTTTTCCGTTGATTATTAAATAAAAAACCTTATCGCTTATCCTTTTACAGACAATAAGCGATAAGGGAAAACAAATACTTGTATTATTGTTACTAAGGGTCTTAAAATCGAGATAACCGCAACTGCTTTACTGCCGAATAAAACAGGATAAAGAAAAGCAGAATCCATAAACAGCTTCCCACGGCAAGGGGAGAACCCATATCCTCTTCGTTGCCATTGTCGGGGTCAACGCCATCTCCGGCGCTTAATTGTACAAGTAAACCAATCTTGGGATTGTATGCGCTGTTTACAGCCATAAATCCATGACGCTCCGGCGCAGCGGATGCACCTTTTGGCGCAACACCCGAAAAAATGAGCGGAGACGATGAAAAGGAAGACGAATAATCCGCGGCGTTTGACGCTTTCGGCTGATGGAAAGCGCCGCTTTCTTCCAGATGGAAATCGGCAGGCGCAACAGTATTTTTATGAAACAATG
>JAISXQ010000174.1 GCA_031270425.1 Prevotellaceae bacterium
CGCGATAAACGAAACCTACCTGTCGATAGAAGCGGAAGAAGGCACGACGGAGTACAGCCTTACGTTCAACTATCATGACAGAAACACAGACGAGGAACTTTTCCTTTTCGACGCGAAAACCCGCGAGTTTGTAACTATTTCTGCCGACAGTTCGGTTTACCATTTCCGCGCTTCCGCAACGGACAACGGCGTGAAACGTTTCCAAATCATCGCCCGCAAGGCGGTAACGGACTTGGAAGATAAGGAAGTGGAAGTCTTCCATCTCGGCGGCAGCGCGTTTTTCTACAACCGGAGCGACAATACGGCGGAAATAGCTGTTCTCGACATTAGCGGACGCCGGCTGCAGCATAGGCTGCAACTCGGTTCCGGCGAAACAAAAACGTTTTCGTCCCTGCCGAAAGGGGTGTATGTTGTGGAAATATCCGTTGGAGGAAGAAAGCATTCGGAGAAGGTGATTATGTAAAAAAAAACAACAACCCCTAACCCCTAAAGGGGGACTTTTGGTTCGTGCAACGCAAGAGCCCTGTAACGTTGCACTGTCCTGTCCCCCGTTAGGGGTTAGGGGTTGTCTCTTGTTCCCCTTCAGGGGTTAGGGGTCGTCTCCTGTCCCCCTTTAGGGGTTAGGGGTTCTTTTCTTTGCGGTTTTATTGCTTTCCAAATAACTTTGTAAAATAATCGTCGCGCTAATTTTATCGACTAAGGCTTTATTTTGACGGTCTTTTTTTTTCAGCCCTCCATCGAGCATGGCGCGGTGAGCCAGCACGGAAGTAAAACGCTCATCGAAAAATTCAACGGGAATATCGGGAAATTTGCGCTCCAAACCTTTGACAAAAGGGCGGATGTATTGCATCGATTCCGATTCCTCGCCGTTCATTTGTTTGGGTAGCCCGACTACGATTCTTTCTACATCGTTTTGAGCGATGTATTTTTCCAGATAAGTCATCGCTTCATGCACAAAAACCGTGTCCAAACCTGTCGCAATAAGTTGCAACGGATCGGTAACCGCGAGCCCAACCCGCTTTTGTCCGTAGTCGATAGCTAAAATTCGTCCCATAGTTGCGTGTACAAAAGTACGGAAAATTTACAAATAATCGACCGGAAGACTATTTCTATTTTGAACGCACAGCATCCTCAGCGCCCAAGCAAGGCTTAACATGCAACGGTTGAAAACGGTTTATAAATCTTCAAAAAAAATAGTATAAGTTTATTTGCAAGCATTCAAAACAAAACGCTATATAAATTATTTTCGGCTGTCAAAAAAAACAACCGTATTTTTTCAGCTAATTTTTTAACCTATTATTGCAAGCTATTAATAACGCATATCGCAAAAACTTTCTAACTTTGCCGATATAAACAGGATGTTAATAAAATTTATAATTAAGTGCTTTTCAATGCTCTATTTTTTTATCCCTTGTTTAAATAAGAAAAGCATATTTTAATAACGAAACAGGCAAGTAAATTCATATATTTTTTTCAACCTTATCAACATGCTATTATCATTATCAATCTAAAAATTTTTTTAAAAAGAAAATATTTAATATTGATGTTTATTTGAAAACTTGTTGCTTATTTTATGGATAAACAAAATTTGATAAGCGAAATTAATCGTCTGAAAAAAGAAAAAAATGCCGTCGTTATGGCGCATTATTACCAAATGGGCGATATACAGGATATTGCCGATTTTATCGGCGACAGTTTGGCGTTGGCGCAGCAGGCTACGAAAACCGGTGCGGATATTATTGTGCTTTGCGGCGTGCATTTTATGGGCGAAACGGCAAAAATATTGAATCCGGCGAAAAAAGTGTTGATTCCCGATTTCGAAGCCGGATGCTCGCTGGCGGAGAGTTGTCCTGCCGGTGAATTTGAAAAATTTGTAAATACGTATCCCGATTATACGGTAATTTCGTATGTAAATACTACCGCAGCGGTAAAAGCGTTGACCGATGTAGTGGTAACATCCACCAACGCGAAGAAAATTGTGGATCAATTTCCTGAAAACGCCAAATTGATTTTTGGTCCCGACCGTAATTTGGGCGATTATATCAACAGTGTTACCGGTCGTTCGATGTTGCTTTGGGATGGCGCTTGCCATGTGCACGAGCAATTTTCGATGGAAAAGCTCGTTAAACTGAAAGAGGAACATCCAGATGCGCTTATCATTGCTCATCCCGAATGTAAAAAACATGTGTTGTTAATGGCGGATTTTATCGGTTCTACACAGGCTTTGCTTAATTTTACGGTTAATTCGGATAAAAAGAAATTTTTAGTCGCTACCGAATCGGGAATTTTGCATCAGATGCAGAAAAAAAATCCGAATAAGGAATTTATCCCCGTTCCGCCGGACGATAGCGTTTGCGCTTGCAACGAATGTAATTTTATGCGCCTGAATACGCTCGAAAAATTATATAATTGTTTATTGAACGAAAATCCTGAAATATTAATTGACGAAAAATTACAAAAAAAAGCGGTAAAACCTATTTTGAGAATGTTGGATATGAGTTAATAAGAGGGCTTGGAATTATGCAAAAATTAGGAACTTACGAATTTAATATAGACGCTTATTCAACCGATTTCAGAGGAAAAGCTACTTTGTCGCTGATAAGTAATTTTTTGCTTCAAGTGGCGACAAAACATGCCGAAAAGCGTGGTTTTGGATATTCGTACATGAACGAACGAAACATTGCCTGGGTATTTTCGCGTTTGATGATCGAGATATACGAATATCCGCACAACGATATGAAAATAAAAGTAAATACCTGGGTTTCGGATACGAATAAATTTTTTTCGGAACGTTCGTTTTCTATTGAAAATGAAGAAGGAAAAATTATCGGTTATGCCCGCAGCCTTTGGGCGGCAATTGATGTTACTACGCGCCGACCCACCAATTTACTGAATTTGCAAGGTTTAGCCGATTTTAAATTGGAGCATCCCTGTCCTATTGACGGAATGAAAAAAATATTTCCGCTGAAAGACGAAGAACCGCTTGGTAAATTTACCGTCCGGTATAGCGACGTCGATATTAATAATCATTTGAACAGCGTAAAATACATCGAACATTTTGTGGATATGTTTGATGTTGAGTTGTTTAAAACGAAAGATATACAACGTTTTGAAATCAGTTATCAGAATGAAGTCCGGTTTGGAACTCGCGTAAAATTGTATAAAAAAGAAGAAGCTGACGGCGTTTTTATATTAGAAATGCGTTCGGACGATTGTACGGTAAGTTCGGCGAGAGTAATTTGGAAATAAATAAATAGTTGATTATTATAATATATTTATAATCAGGATAATGAAGTTCTTGATGATGATTTTCGCATAGGTTTTTAAGATGACGTATAGTCTTTTACTTTTGGATGGCTTTATACTTAACAGGACGTTTAGTCCATTACATAACTCACCGCCTTTTTAAGCGTGTGGTAATTTAATTTATTTAATTTTAATGAAACGAATCAATTTATTTTTAGCCTTTATGCTGCTTTTTTCGGGCATAAAAGCGGATGAAGGCATGTGGATGTTGCCTTTGATAGAGAAACTCAACATCCAAAAGATGCAGGGTATGGGTTTAAGCCTCAGCGCCGGAGAAATTTACGACAGCCAAGGTACAAGCTTGAAAGACGCCGTAGTTATTTTCGGTAACGGATGCACCGGTGTAATGGTTTCGGAACAGGGGCTTGTGTTTACCAACCATCATTGCGGTTACAGTTCCATACAGCAGTTGAGTTCGGTCGAGCACAACTACCTGAGGGACGGTTTTACCGCCGAACAGTTGACGGACGAAATCTCGGTACCGGACTTAAACGTAACTTTTTTGCTGCGCATGGAAGACGTTACCGGACGCATATTGTCCCAGTTGCCCGACAGCCTGACCGGACAGAACCGGAAAATAAAACAGGATTCCATCTGTTCCGCCATAAGCAAGGAAGCTTCCGACAGTACGCATTATACCGCCCGGGTAGAATCTTTTTTCTCGGACAATGAATTTTATTTGTTCGTTTACGAGAAATTTACCGATATTCGTTTTGCTTATGCTCCGCCGAGTTCCATCGGCAAATTCGGCGGCGACGCCGATAACTGGATGTGGCCCCGCCATACGGGCGATTTCGCCGTTTTCCGCGTTTATTGCTCGCCCGATGGAAAGCCGGCTGATTATTCCGAAGAAAATATCCCTTATTCTCCGAAGCGTTTTGCCGCCATATCCACCGAAGGCTACCGTCCGGGCGACTACGCGATGATACTCGGAAACCCCGGATCGACTAACCGCTACCTTTCGTCGTGGGGCGTAACCGATATGATGAAAACCGGCAACCAGGCGCGCATCGATGTGCGCGGCGTAAAACAGGAAATATGGCAGTCGTACATGCGCGCCGACGAGGCTGTCAATATCGCTTACGCCGATAAATACGCCGGCAGTTCCAACTACTGGAAAAACAGCGTCGGGATGAACCGCACAATTGCAAAACTGGATATTATCAACCGGAAAAAGAAAGAAGAAAATGAATTCCGCGTATGGACGGAGGCTTCCGAAGAACGGACGCTCAAATACGGGAATGTACTCCAAACCCTCGATGACGCTTACTCAAAAATGTACCCTTACAGCAGAACGGCGGCGTATTTTTACGAATCGCTTTTGTCGTCGGTAGAACTGCCTCATATTGCCGCCCGCGTCGTGTCGCTTATGGAGCCGGGGCAGAATATCGACTCCGTTATCGCTCAAAGCCGGAGCTACTACGACGATTATTATCCCGAAGTAGATAAAGCGACTATGGCGGCAATGCTCGAAGTTTACAGGAAGTCGGTCGACGCCGACGCTTTGCCGGATTTTTACGAAAGCATACAAAAGAAATTCAAAAACGATTACTCCATGTATGTTGAACAACTGTTCGAAAAATCGATATTCACTACGCACGAAAAGTTGTCGAAAGCATTAAAAAAGAGAAAACATAATATATCCAAAGATCCGGCGATGCTCTACTGGGCAAGCATCCGTTCCACAATGAAAGATATTTACTCCGGTGAATACGAGCAGCTTATAGAGCAAATAAAACACGCCGAACGCCTTCATGAAGCAGGATTAAAAGAAATGGCGCAGGAAAAAGGCAAGGCTCTTTATCCCGACGCCAACTTTACCATGCGCTTGACCTACGGTAAAATCGGAGCCTACCAGCCGGCGGATGCTGTCAACTACGATTATTATACAACGCCCAACGGTATTCTGGAAAAAGAAATACCCGGCGACAAGGAATTCGACGTGCCCGCACGCCTGAAAGAAGCAATAGCAAATAAAGAATATCTTCACTATGCCGACAGGCAAACAGGGGAAATGCACGTGAATTTTTTGAGCAGCAACGACATTACCGGTGGTAATTCGGGCAGACCTGGGTTTAAAGCCGCAGGAGAATGGATAGGCTTGGCTGTCGACGGCACCTG
>JAISXQ010000271.1 GCA_031270425.1 Prevotellaceae bacterium
CTTTCCAATATCAACCGCCCGGAAATATCGTGCAGGGTTAACGAGCCTCCGTCCTCGCCGGTATTATACACAAGCAATATTTTATCTTTTAAAAATTTAATTTTATACTCGCGAAAATGACAAACGAGACGATAAATACAAAAAATGATTTTATTGAACGTGCACTCTGTTAAGATGAATGAATTGACAAAAGTAATAATAAAATCAACACAAAATATATTTTCATAAAAAAAAATGTAAAAAAACCGCCAAAAACAGCTTTTTTAAATATGAAATCAATAAAGAAAATAGAAACTGTTTTGAATTTTACAACTATCTTTTTTTCAGCGCCTGTTTTTAGCTCTTTCATGTTCTTTTTGGTCTTTTTTTGCGTCTTTAAACCGAATTTGCTACCGAGCGTAAATCCCTATGGATTAAAGGTAATAAGATTAAGAAAGTATTATTGTAATTTTGAACTACAAAGGGTGGATGTTATTAACAAGGGATAAACCGCATTTTCAAAGACCTAAGGCGCTACGCAGGGCTTTATATCCGGCAACGCTCATTTTTATCCGCTGCCCGTCTTTTAAAAGGATGAGTTGATTTTGTTTTTCGAAAAGTTCGATTCGCGAAATATGTTCGACATTTACTATAAACGAACGGTGTACGCGAACAAACAGCCGGACGGGTAAATGCAGCTCGAAATATTTCATGGTTTGTTCTTTGAGGTATCTTCCCTTCGGCGTGTGTATTTGGACGTAGTCTCCGTCGGATTGCAAATACAGTATATCGGGCAGTAATATCACATGGATTTTCTGCCCTACCCTCACAACGATTCTTTCAAGAGCTTCGGCAGGCTGTTCTTCTCGATTTTCGTCCGGTTCGGCGTCTGTTTTCCGCTCGTTTTCCTTTTCAACAAGTTCTCCTCCGGTTTGCCGTAGCGGAAGCAAAGCGTCGTGCAACAGCAGTATAACGAAGAACAACAGGGCGATAAAGGCAAGCGCCGGTATAAGAGGGACAAAAAGGGCAGCCTTTTCGTTTCCCAATATAAAGCCGGTAAGAAGATAGCCTCCTCCAAGACACAACAAAGTTCCTAAAACATATAATGTCGCATAGTTAATTATTTTTTGAAAGACCGGCAGCGAGCGGTAATTCCCGAAATGCACCGCCACTCCCGACAAAAAGCCGGTTACGCCAAAAAGAAGGGCGTGAATAAGGGCGTGAACCGCCGTCATCTGGACAGGAAGAAGTACGAGCTTCCCGAAAATGATTGTATGCAAGGCTGTATACACCAAGCACATCAAACTGTAACGTAATATTTTCAGTGTATTTTCAGAAAAGAATTTCATTATGCCAACGCCGGAAAATGCTAATTGTTAATTTCGACGCCTCCGAACACGCAAGTTCCCGTAATTATTAAACGACGCGACAAATCGGTAGATTCGCGAAGAATGCGATAATCTTTGTAGCCTCCGAATACAGGGTCTATCCGTATCTCAACCGACCATTCCTCCGGTATAAAAACAATAATACCGCCAAATACGGCGTTCACATCCAGGTAAGTATCGCCCTCGGGCAAGGACGTTTTCCTCAAATCGAAGCGGATTTCGCCAAAAACAGCGTTCAGTTCCGCTCCTTTAAATTCGGGTTCGAGTACAATATGCTCACTGTTGCCAAACACCGCATTCCGTTCACTGTTGCCAAGCGTGGTATTCCGTTCAAAACCGGCGTTGAACTTCGTTGCTTTCCGCGACGCTTCTTTTTGAGAAGCGGTAAACGAAACCTGCGTTTCGTCCGTAGTGAATTTTTTCGGACACAACGAACGGCGGAAAATAAGCATCAAACCGCTCAAAATAAGCAGCACGGGCCAAAAAACAGAAGCAAAATCGGGATTTAAGGCGGGAAATATTTCTGGATAAGTCGTTATCAACTTCGGCATTAGAAAGAAACTCCCGACAACAAGAAGTATGAAAGCCGAAAAAAATTTCCGTTTTATAAGTTCAATTAAACCGATAACAACCAGCAACATTTGCCACGAAAAGATAATCCATCGAAGTTTATCCGGTATAAATCCGAAATTGAATCCGAGGAAGAGAAGTCCCAGCAGCATAAGGATAAGTCCGAACGTCAATTTTCCCCTGTTGGAGCCGCAACGGAAGGTCTTTACTTTATTTTCCATAATCAGTATTTTTTTTGTTTTTGCAAAGATAAAGGTATCCGGTCGTTTTTTCACAATAAAAATCGTTGAAATGCCGGTTTATCCCGATAAAATTGCCAGGCTATCCGTTAAAATTCAACTATACAAACTCTAATAACAACTTTACTGAGGTTTTTCGGTAAGAACCTTAGTCGCTTATTGATTTAAAATTATTGTTACAACGAACTATTGTTATCTAAAAACAAGTTAAGAGAAATAGAGGCTGACGTTAAAAACAAGTAAAGAAAAAGCGTCGCATTCGTTTTGAATGGTTTTTATAACGAAAACAATTATCTTTGCCGTTTGTAAAGTAGAAATTAGAAGGTAGAAAATATATGAAACTCGGCTTTAAATCAATTCTTTTGTTGTTTCTTTTGTCGGTTGCAGGTGCGGCGGGCGCTCAAATGAAGATATTCAATATCCCGCTTACAATAGCTTTTGAGGCGGGATATTCCGACCAGTTGCGGCACGGAAAAGAAACCGGCAATACCAACATACACGGTATCCGCTTGGCTTCTTTGGTTGAATTTACGTTACCGTTGGATATTCGTTTGCAAACGGGCGCTATTTATACATCGACGTATTCGTACAAAGACCAAGGCTATCCTTACTACGGCTGGGTTTATTCAAATTCTTTCGGACATTCCATTAATATTCCTTTGCACGCAGGTTACGAACTGCCGCTCTTCGGACAGTTTAAAGTATTTGGTTTTTTAGGTCCTACTTTGGGTATCGGACTGAGGGAAAACCGGTTAACATATACGGTAAATATGACCGACGAAACAATAGCCCAAATAAAAGAAAGCGGTTTTTTAGTCAACTATACGGCGGGGCGCAAGGAACTTTATGAGAAAGACGACGCCGAACTGAAACGCCTGAACTGGATGGCAAGCGCAGGCGGCGGTATCCGCTTTAAAAACTACTACATAAAAAGCGGATACGATTTCGGAATCAACAGCATCAACGCTAAAACCGAGCAACGGGTGGTGCAAAGCGGATGGTATGTCGTAGGAGGCTATACCTTTGATTTTTAAAGTCAATGCGCTTCCAGCCAGTTGGCTCCCACGCCGCATTCGGCAATCAGGGGAACGCGGAGTTTTATGGCGTTTTCCATTTCTCCGATTACTATTTTTTTCACCCTGTCAAGTTCCGCATCGGGGACGGTAAAGTTCAATTCGTCGTGTACCTGCATAATCATTTTTGCCTGTAAAGCTTCCTTGTCGAATCTTTCCTGAATACGTACCATAGCTATTTTAATAATATCGGCGGCGCTTCCCTGTATGGGTGCGTTGATGGCGTTGCGTTCGGCAAAACCCCGCACTACGCTGTTTTGCGAATTAATATCCGGCAAAAAACGTTTCCGTCCTAATAACGTTTCCACATAACCGCTTTTTTTGGCGCGGCGGATGCTTTCGTCCATATACTCCTTCACTTTCGGATAGGTTTCAAAATAGCCGTCGATTAACCCTTTGGCTTCGGCGCGGGGAATGTTGAGCCGTTCCGACAAGCCGAAAGTCGATATGCCGTAAATAATGCCGAAGTTCGCCGTTTTCGCCTTGCGGCGCATATCCGAAGTTACTTCCGACAGAGGCGTTTTGTAAATTTTGGCGGCTGTGGCGGCGTGTATATCGTTTCCGTCGAGAAAAGCGCCGATCATATTCGGATCCCCGCTCAAATGCGCCATAATGCGCAGTTCGATTTGCGAATAATCCACGCTCATAAATACGCTGCCTGCGTCGGGGATAAACGCCTTGCGGATTTCCTTGCCCTGCGCGTCGCGGATAGGGATGTTCTGCATATTCGGGTTTGTTGAACTGAGTCTTCCGGTGGATGTAACCGTTTGATTGTAGGACGTATGCACCTTTCCCGTTTTAGGATTGACGAGCAAAGGAAGTGCGTCGATATACGTGCTTAGCAGCTTTTTAATTCCGCGGTAATCCAATATTTTTCCTACAAGCGGATGCTTTGACCGGAGTTTTTCGAGTACGTCTTCCGATGTGGAATATTGTCCTGTTTTTGTCTTTTTCGCTTTTTCGTCGATTTTCAATATTTCAAAAAGCACTTCGCCGACCTGTTTCGGAGAACTTACATTAAACTCGACGCCCGCTATTTTCCAGATTTCCTGTTCCAGCAAGTTCATAGCCCGGGTCAGCGTTTCCGAACTTTGCTGCAAGGCTTCGCTGTCGATGCGCACGCCATTGCGCTCCATCCTGCCTAAAACGCGCATCAGAGGCATTTCTATATCGTAGAAAAGTTTTTCCAGATTATTTTTCTGCAACTCTTTTTCCAACAGGTTTTTTAACCGGAAAGTTATATCGGCGTCTTCGGCGGCATAATCGCACAACAGATTAATATTTACTTGTCTTATATCTTGGCTCTTGGCTTTCGGCTCTTGTGCCTGAAACAATTCGTCGTAATGTATTGTCCTGTATTTCAAATAAATATCGGCGAGGTAGTCCATGCCGTGCCTCAGTTCGGGTTGAAGCAGGTAGTGGGCTATCATGGTGTCGAAGAGTTTTCCCTCTACTTCAATGCCGTACATAGCCAATACCGACAAGTCGAATTTCAGGTTCTGTCCGATTTTTTCTATATCTTTATTTCGGAAAAAACCGTTGAACTCGTTTACAATTCGTATTGTTTCTTCGTTGTCGTTTGGAAGGCTGACAAAATAGGCTTCCCCTTCGCGGAAACAGAAGGACATGCCGACCAATTCGTCATTAAACACGTCGAAACCGGTTGTCTCCGTATCGAAACAAACCGATTTCTGCGTGGAAAGTTTGGACAGCAAATCCCTGCGTTTTTCCTTTGTATCAATCAGGATATAGTTATGCGGAGTATTCTGTATGGAAGAATTCCCTCCTGAATATGCCGAAGCAGGAAAATCGTTTTCCGCTTCAAGCGAAGCGACCGGAGCTAATTGTTCCTGCGCTGGTTCCTCGTCGAACAGCGACATTTGTATCGAAGCGGGCTGTTTCGGAACCGGTGCGGAATTTGGGGAAACGGCATTCCCGAAAACTTTTTCCGATAAGGTACGAAATTCCAAATCGTCGAACAAAGCGCGAAGTTCCGGTTCATTGACCGCTTTCGCTTTTAATTCTTTTTCGTCGAAACCGACAGGAACGTCGGTTTTTATGGTTGCCAGAAAGCGGGAAAAAATAATCTGTTCCTTATTTTCTTCTATTTTGGCTTTCAACGCGCCTTTTATCTCGCCGGTATGCAGAAACATATTGTCGATGCTCCCGAATTGTTGCAAAAGTTTCACCGCGGTTTTTTCGCCGACGCCCGGGCATCCGGGTATATTGTCCGAAGCGTCGCCCATCAATGCCAGCAGGTCGATAACCTGCTCGTGGCTGTCCAAATCGTATTTCGCCTTTACTTCGTCGATGCCCATGGTTTCAAAACCTCCCGAATATTTCGGGCGGTACATGAAAATATGTTCCGAAACCAACTGTCCGTAATCTTTATCGGGAGTAAGCATATAAACTTCAAAACCTTCTTTCTCGGCTTTTTTCGCGATGGTTCCGATTACGTCGTCGGCTTCGTAGCCCGGTTCTTCGAGCAGGGCGATATTGTAGGCTTTTACCAATTCCTTGATGATAGGAACCGCCTTGCGAATATCTTCCGGCGTGGCTTCGCGTTGCGCCTTGTAGTGTTCGTAGGCTTCGTGGCGGAAGGTTTTACCGCTCGGGTCGAAAGCCACGGCTATATGCGTTGGTTTTTCGCGTTTCAGTACGTCTTCCAGCGTATTTATAAATCCGAAAATTGCGGAAGTGTTCAAACCCTTTGAATTGACGCGCGGATTGCGGATAAAAGCATAGTAAGCGCGGTAAATAACGGCGTAAGCGTCGATAAGGAAAAGTTTTTTCATATTTGGGAACTTAATTGTTTCAAAATTTCTAATTTCTCCCGATAACTATCGGGATTCAAAATTTCTCCCGAATAGCTATCGGGATTCAAAATTTCAAGATTAATTATTCTTTGTTCTTTGCTCTTTGCTCTCCCGCTTTGGCGGGACAAGTCTTGCTCTTTGCTCTGATTTTTCAAACTGTAAAAGTAGCTAAAATTTAGCCGGAAATACAAATCCTTTATAAAACAAAAGTAAAAAATGCTTACTTTTGCATTTCGATTTTCAAGAAGCATTATTCATGGATTTTATTGACATAGTAAAGAAGCCGGTTATTTCCGAGATGCAGGTGTTTGAAGAGACCTTTGTTTCGACTTTGCAAACGGAAAACGCATTGCTCGTCAAGGTAAATGAATCTGTGCTTCGGAAAAAAGGCAAGCAGTTGCGCCCGACGCTGGTATTGCTGGCTGCCAAACTTTGTGGAGGCGTCAATTTCCTAACCATCCAAAGCGCCATATCCATAGAATTGCTGCATACGGCAAGCCTGATACACGATGATGTGGTGGACGAAACTCTGGAACGCCGGGGAAAAGCTTCGGTAAATGCGCAGTGGAATAATAAAATAGCGGTACTGTCGGGCGACTATATGCTGTCGAAATCGTTGTTGCACGCCACCAAAACGCAAAATATCGGGATACTGGACATTATATCCAACATAGGCGTTCAGCTGTCGGAAGGAGAATTACTGCAACTGTCCAACATTCAGAAATCGGAAACCAGCGAGGAAGATTATTTCACAATGATACGCCAGAAAACGGCGCTACTTTTCGCATCGTGTACGAGGATAGGCGCTATGTCGGTGGGAGCCGGCGAGGATTCCCTGCTTCGGCTGTGGCGTTATGGAGAATATCTGGGGATTTGTTTTCAGATAAAAGACGATATTTTCGACTATTCGGACAACAACAAGATAGGAAAACCCACAAAAAACGATATTCGCGAAGGAAAAATCACGCTGCCTCTGATTTATGCCCTTCGTAATACGAACGGAGCGGCAAAGGAGCAAGTTGTGGACTGGATTCGCGAAAAAAACTTTTCGCCGGACAACGTTCAGGCAATAGCCAACTTCGCATACAGGCACGGCGGTATCGATTATGCAACAAAACGCATGAAAGAATTTAAGGAAAAAGCGATTGCCGAAATAGCCATTTTCCCCGACAGCGACGTAAAACAGGCGCTTATCGACTGCGCCGAATTTGCCGTATCGAGAACCGTATAAAACGCCGTTTTTTACGCTTATTTCAAATGATTGACCATTCCGTATTTAACAATAAAAAAGTTGTTTTCCACACGCTCGGCTGCAAACTGAATTTTGCCGAAACCTCCGCCATAGGCAGGCAATTGGCTGACGATGGCTTTGTAAAGGCGCGTCCGGGGGAGCAGGCAGACGTCTGTATCGTTAATACCTGTTCTGTTACCGATGTTGCCGACGCTAAGGGGCGGCAGGCTATAAAACGCCTTATCCGGCTTTATCCCAACGCCATTATGGTCGTAACGGGTTGTTACGCGCAACTCAAACCCGATGAAATAGCGTCCATCGAAGGCGTTGATCTGGTTTTGGGTTCTAACGAAAAATTCAACATGCTCGATTACCTCCGTTCTTTTGATAAAACAAAAAAAGAGTTTGTGCACCGCTCGGATATTTTAAAAATAAAAGAATTTAAACCTTCCTGTTCGCGCGGCGACCGTACCCGTTTTTTCCTCAAAGTGCAGGACGGATGTAATTATTACTGTACGTATTGCACGATTCCGATGGCACGCGGACATAGCCGGAGCGGCGCTGTTGCCGAAACGGTGCAGGCGGCGCGGCAAGCTGTTGCCGAAGGAGCGAAAGAAATTGTACTGACCGGGGTAAATATCGGCGATTTCGGCAGGGGTAACGGGGAAAGTTTTTTTGACCTTCTCCGGGCATTGGATAAAATACCCGAAGAAGTCCGCTTCCGCATATCGTCCATAGAGCCGAATCTGTTGACGGACGAAATAATCCGTTACGTTGCTTCGAGCCGCCGTTTTATGCCCCATTTCCATATCCCGCTGCAATCGGGTACGAACGAAGCCCTGCAACTGATGAAGCGGCGCTACAACAGGGAATTATTTGCCGAAAAGATACAAACGATTAAAACAGTTCTTCCCGATGCTTTTATCGGCGTGGATGTGATTGTCGGAATCCGGGGCGAAACGGATGAACTTTTCCGGCAATCATACCAATTTATCGAAGGATTGGATATTTCGCAGTTGCATGTGTTTACCTATTCGGAGCGCAGCGGTACGAAAATGCTTGAAATAGACCATGCCGTTCCTGTCGCGGAAAGGAAACGGCGCAGCGAAATGCTGCATCAGCTTTCGGCGAAAAAAACGCAGGCTTTTTATAATTCCCAAACGGGTAAAACCGTGCAAGTATTATGGGAAAGCCGTTCCCGCGATGAAAAGATGACCGGATTTTCCCACAACTACGTCCGGGTGGAACGTTCTTACGATAAGAACCGGATTAATCAGGTGGAAACCGTAAATCTGGGCGGATGGAACGAAGAAAAATCCGCGCTGATTAGCCTCTTTCCCCCTGTTGAGCGTAGTCTCCCTACCAATGTTGTCAATTTAAGATAAATAAGGTAATGAGGTTAAGGGAATATTATTATAATTTGTCTACTGAGGTTGTTTTGCCCAAGAAAATTAGGTTGAAATAAGGTTGAAACCGCATGTAAGGTTTGGATATAGACCTCATTTTGTTTTTAGCTCCGACATAGCGGAACGTTCTTAAATTTTATTTATTTTCAACCTTTCACATAACATTAGCTATTCCTTAGAACAAGAACTGCCTGAAAAGCAGAATTTAAGTAAAATTCTACCTTTCAGGCAATTCCGGCATTTCGTTCGAAATGAAGACGGATTAAGGACATATTATTTTTTAAGGACTTTCACAATTTCTCCATTCACTTTAAAGAAATAAACGCCTTGCGAATAAGAAGAAAGATCAACAGTTCTTTCCCTTGTTTGCATCAATAAACGACCCGCGTTGTCAAATACTTGTACCTGTACATTTTCTGCCCCAAAAACCGTAACAAAATCGCTTACCGGATTCGGATAAAGGGATATTTCCGGCAAACCGGCATTGGTAACGGAGGTTGGAGTGCTTTCCAAATATTGAAAATTCCCATGGCTAAGACCGGTGATGCCGGTATTCAAATAATTTTGAAAAGCGGTTTGGTAGTCCGTCAGACTTCCCTGAGGCACATATATTGTAATTTTGCTGGAAATACCCTGAAATGGACTGTTGGGCGACGTTGTCTGGTTAATTGTCGGCGGTGTAGAATTATTGAAAACTAATGTCCTGTTCGCGTTATTGGAAAA
>JAISXQ010000275.1 GCA_031270425.1 Prevotellaceae bacterium
TGCTGGGCAACGAACAGAAACGGTTTTTTTCAGTTTTAGAGGAGAACGATTTCAATGTGAAAACTTCATTCAGCTACAAATTGCCTGATAACTTGGGGAAAAATAATTCGCAACTGCAAATAGGCTATTCCGGACGTTTTCTGACCGATAATTTTGAAGCATCCGATTACGACTCCAATCCCGTATCCGGATATTTCGACGTTGGAAATTTAAAGATGGACGAACATTATAATCAGGAAAATCTTAAATCGGGGGCGTTTTGGGTCGAATATGGTTACAACAAATACGATGTTACGAAATACATCCATTCCCTATATGCAGAAGCGGCATATCAATTAAGTTCGACGTTCACGGCAAATATGGGAGTAAAAGCAGATAAAACCATTATCTACGTCAATTACGATGTTAACAAAGGCGGGGATCGAGGCGGAACAACTCTGAAACCGCTTTATATTCTTCCGAGCATGAATTTAAAGTACAACCTGAACGAAAAAAACATCATCCGTTTTGGCGCGAGTAAAACATATACCTTGCCGCAATCGAAAGAAATATCGCCTTACATTTATATCGGATTAAACTTTAAAAGTCAAGGTAACCGAAATTTAAAACCATCGGAAAATTACAACATCGATTTAAAGTGGGATTATTACCCAAGCGCGCCGGAGTTGATTTCGATTAATCCGTTTTACAAACACATCGTAAACCCTATCGTAAGAGATGAAAGAGGAGGTTCGGCAAATTTGCTTACCTATAATAATATAAGCGATTATGCAACTGTTGCCGGCATAGAATTGGAAACCCGCAAAAATATTTTTGCGCAGGTAAACACACAAAGCGGAAAAGTAAACAGGTTAACGGCAGGCTTGAACGCCTCTTACATTTATTCCAGAATAAAATTTACAAAGACGGACAATTCTCAAAGTGAAAGTCAACTTGAAGGCGCCGCGCCGTTTATTGCAAACTTCGACCTTTCGCATACTTACAGCGTCCGAAACAAATCATTTACAAACTCATTGGTTTTGAATTATTTTAGCAACAGGGTGCATACAATCGGGGTGAGACCCCTGTTTAACAATATTGTTGAAGAAGGCGCGCCTGCTTTGGATTTTGTTTCTTCCGCAAAAATAACTAAAAACATAAGCCTGAAACTGAAAGGAAGTAATTTGCTGAATCCAAGTTACCGGTTAACCCGCGAAGGAAGTTCTTCTTCGGCAGGCAAGCTTGTTCTTAGCGAGTACAAAAAAGGGATGAACATCAGTCTGGGTATTTCCTGCGAGTTATAAAACGAATTAATTATCAATTAATTATATTTTCACAAAAAAAACAATTAAATTATTTACTAACTAAATTTTTATTAAAATGAAAAAGATTTTTTTTAATTTTATGCTTGTTGCAGTATCATTATCAAGCATCGTGTTTTTTAGTTCTTGCGACCCGAAAGAGTCGGAAACCGTTACTCCTTTTGAAACGCTTCTTAAAGAAGGCATTCTCAGGGGCGAAGTAAAAGGGAAGGTGGCATTGGAAAAGAGGGAATATACATTGGCAGGTCCTGTTTTGGTTACAGACGGAGCCGAGTTGACCATTCCCGCAGGTACGGTAATTAAAGCGCAACAAGGTTTTAGCAGTTACATTTTAGTATTACAGGGCGGTAAAATATTTGCCGAAGGAACTGCTACAGAGCCGATTCGGATGACAGCGCAGGAAGTTTCCGGTAAAACGCTCGAAGCCGGCTCTTGGGGCGGTTTGGTTATCAACGGACGCGCGCCGCTGTCGGGTAATACTACCAATTCGACAGAAATTAGCAGCGAATACAAATACGGCGGCGACAAAGTCGATGACAATTCGGGAATATTGAAGTATTTGATACTTGAATACACGGGAGCCCGTGCAAGCGGCGATATTGAACATAACGGTCTCACGCTGAACGGAGTCGGCAATGGAACTACAATAGAAAACATCTATGTCCCTTATGGGGCGGACGACGGAATCGAATTTTTCGGAGGTTCCGTACATGTGAAAAACTTGCTGGTGCTAAATTCCGACGACGATATGTTCGACTTTACCGAAGGTTATAGCGGAACATTGGAAAACTGCTATGGAATTTGGGAAGAAGGCTATGCGAGCACAGAAAAAGACCCGCGCGGCGTCGAAGCCGACGGAAACCACGACGGTAAATATCCCGACCAGACAGGACAGTCCGACTTTACCGTTAAAAACATGACTATCGAGCTGAAATTGAACCCTGTTGCAACAGATCATGCAGACTTCGCTAAAAAATCGATGCAAGACGTTATCAAAGTTCGCCGCGGCGCAAAAGCGACTGTTATCAACGCCCTGGTTAAAGGTAGTGGAACCGTAGTAGATATTGTTGATTTCACAGACGGTAGCGGCGCGGGAAATCCCGAATCGACAATCAGCATTACCAACAAGCTGACGACCAATTTTACCGGAAAAGACCGTAACGGAACAGGCGTTGTAACATTCGTTGATACCAACACCGGATGTCCTGCCAATATATTTGCTTGGACAGGTTACAATTTCTAAAAAGCATACGGATTTTTAACCACAATAGGCACAATAGGACACAATAGTTTATGTGATTTTTCTCAAAGAATTTTAAAATAATGTCTATTGTGTCCTATTGTGCCTATTGTTGGTTTATCTCTAAAAATAAAATCCGTCTAATCTGTGCGCTAAACTGTCTTGTGTCTAAAATCTTGATTCTTGGTTCTTGGTTCTTGGTTCTAAAATTTAGCCGTATGAAACGCATCTCTTTTTTCCTCTTCGTTGCTTGTTTTCCTTTTATATGTATTGCGCAGGAAGGGCAGGAACAACAAAAAATATATTCAAACGGAGGCTATTATTTTACCGACAAAGC
>JAISXQ010000067.1 GCA_031270425.1 Prevotellaceae bacterium
CAAAGAACAATTAAAGTTACTGCCCGACAATTCGGTGGATTTGATTGTTACTTCACCACCTTATGCCGACCAACGTAAAAGCACTTACGGTGGCATTCACCCTGACAAATACGTTGAGTGGTTTTTGCCTGTTTCCGAACAACTTTTGCGTGTGCTGAAACCGACAGGAACTTTCGTTTTGAACATCAAAGAAAAAGTTGTGGAAAGCGAACGTAGCACTTACGTTATGGAACTCATCATTGAAATGCGTAAACAAGGTTGGCTTTGGACAGAAGAATTTATTTGGCACAAAAAAAATTCATATCCGGGAAAGTGGCCAAATCGTTTTCGTGATGCGTGGGAAAGACTTTTGCAATTCAATAAGCAAAAGCATTTCAATATGTATCAGGAAAAAGTTATGGTTCCTATGGGCGATTGGGCAAGAACGCGGCTTAAAAATCTTTCCGACACCGACAAAATTCGGGACACATCAAAAGTTGGTAGCGGTTTTGGCAAAAACATTTCAAATTGGTTGGACAGAGACAAAGCTTATCCTACAAATGTTTTGCATTTGGCAACCGAGTGTAACAACAAAAATCACAGCGCCGCATTTCCCGAAGAATTGCCCGAATGGTTTATCAAACTGTTCACACAAGAAAACGACACTGTTCTTGACCCATTTATGGGTTCGGGAACAACTTTGACAGTTGCAAACAGAATGAAACGAAATTCAATCGGCATAGACGTTGTTCCCGAATATTACGAAATGGTAAGACAACAACTCAAACCTGTTGAATTGTATTTATTAGAACCGCAAACAGTTTATGAAGAAGTTAGACCTCAAAGACGTATCTCTGTACGTTGAACAAAACATAGGAATATTCCACCAAAAGCGTATTCAAAGTCTTGACGGATTGAAACTTTCGCAAGTTTTAAAACACAAAAATCCGTATTTATTCAAAGCAAAATATGTTTTAACAGCCGAACAAATTATTCGTGGAATTGTGGATGCACATATTTCGTCTAACGAAGAAACAATTTTTGGCGATTGGTTGGAAGGTTTGGCAATCTTCATCAACAGCAAAGTTTATGATGGTAAAAAATCGGGAATTATTGGTGTTGATTTGGAATTTGACAGCAACGGTGCAAGAAACATTGTAACGATAAAGTCAGGTCCAAATTGGGGAAACAGTTCGCAAATCGCAAAAATGGTTGCCGACTTCAAAACAGCGAAAAAGACTTTGCGGACAAGCAATTCACAACTTAACATTGTTGCTGTAAATGGTTGTTGTTACGGACGAGATAACCAACCCGACAAAGGCGACTACTTTAAATATTGCGGACAAAGTTTTTGGGAATTTATCTCGGGCGACGCCGAACTTTATACCGAAATCATTGAACCGCTTGGATACAAAGCAAAAGAGAAAAATGACGAATTTGTAAAATCATATTCGCAAATGATAAACAAGTTTACCAAAGAATTTGCGAACGACTTTTGCAAAGACAACGGAGAAATTGATTGGGAAAAATTAGTGCGTTACAACTCTGCGACAACCGGCCCGACAAAAAAGAAATAATAAAATATAATTTTTACCGGCGTAAATCCGCCTAATCCGTATCATTAGCGTTCTTTTAAAAATCATAACATTCAAAAATTATCAATTTAATATCGTTCAAACATTATGCAAAACAATGAATTATTAAACGAAGTAATCGGCAAAGCGCAAAAATGGCTTACCGGAAGCTACAACGAAGAAACAAAAATGGAAATACGCCGTATGTTATCCGCCGACGACAAAACCGAATTAATAGAATCTTTTTATAAAAATTTGGAATTCGGCACAGGCGGTTTACGCGGCATTATGGGCGCAGGAAGCAACCGTATGAATATCTACACCGTAGGCGCGGCAACGCAGGGATTAAGCAATTATTTGAAAAAGCAATTTGCCGACCTGCCGCAAATAAGCGTAGTCATCGGGCACGACTGCCGCAACAACAGCCGCTACTTTGCCGAAACGACGGCAGGCATTTTCTCCGCCAACGGCATAAAAGTTTATCTTTTCGAGAACCTCCGCCCCACGCCGGAAATATCCTTTTCCATCCGCCATTTCGGCTGCCAAAGCGGCGTAATGATTACCGCTTCGCACAACCCGAAAGAATACAACGGCTACAAAGCCTATTGGAACGACGGCGCGCAAATGATTGCTCCGCACGACACGAACGTTATTGACGAAGTGAACGCTATCTCCAATGTGGACGACATCAAATTTGCCAAAAACGAAGCCCTGATACAAATTATCGGCGAAGATGTTGATAAGATTTTTATCGGGAAAGTAAAATCACTTTCGCTCTCGCCCGAAGCCATCAAACGCCACAGCGATTTGAAAATCGTTTACACGCCCATTCACGGAACCGGCGGGCAACTGATTCCCCGCACGCTGCGCGAGTTCGGTTTTACGAACATCATCGACGTGCCGGAACAGAATGTGGTTAGCGGAAACTTCCCGACGGTTGTTTCGCCTAATCCCGAAGAACCGGCGGCGTTGGAATTGGCGGTTAAAAAAGCGAAAGAAACAGACGCCGACCTTGTAATGGCTTCCGACCCCGACGCCGACCGCTTGGGCATTGCCGTGAAAGACGACAAAGGCGAATGGGCGCTTGTGAACGGCAATCAAACCTGCCTGCTGTTTATCTACTATTTAATAACCCGTTGGAAAGAACTCGGAAAAATTACCGGCGAAGAATACGTAGTAAAAACCATTGTTACCACCGAAATCATTAAAGATATTGCCGGTAAAAACAACGTCGAAATGTTCGATTGCTACACCGGTTTCAAATGGATTGCCGCCGTAATGCGCGAAAACGAAGATAAAAAAGTTTACGTTGGCGGCGGCGAGGAAAGCTACGGCTTCCTGCCCGAAACATTCGCCCGCGACAAAGACGCCGTTTCGTCCTGCGCTCTGATGGCAGAAATGACCGCTTGGGCAAAAGACAACGGTAAAACGCTGTTTCAGTTGCTGCAAGATATTTACATCGAATACGGTTACGGCAAGGAGAAAGGAATTTCCGTAGTGCGCAAAGGTAAATCGGGCGCCGAAGAAATCGCTCAAATGATGACCGGCTACCGCACAAATCCGCCGAAAGAAATAGCCAGCTCAAAAGTCGTATTGCTAAAAGATTACGAAACGCTAAAAACGAAAGATTTCGTTTCGGGAAAAGAAGTTGCTTTGGATATGCCCACGACTTCCAATGTGTTACAATTCTTTACCGCCGACGGAACAAAAATATCCGTCCGTCCTTCGGGTACGGAACCCAAAATCAAGTTCTACATCGAAGTGCGCGGCGAAATGAAAATCCGTGCGGATTTCGCCGCCGCCGAAGCTGCCGCAGGTAAAAAAATAGACGCGGTGCGGGCTTCGATGGGAGTGTAAAGTCCAAGCTGATTAACGAGTAAATAAATTTTGAATCCCGATAGCTATCGGGAGAAATCTTGAAATCTTGAAACCAAATTTCAATAATATCCGTCGCGAAACGGTTCTCGCCCTCGCCTATCCTTTTATGTGGATTGTTATCCTTGTTTTATGGATTATCCCCATATCGTGGCGCAAAAAACTTACTGTTTTTTGTGGAAAAAAGTATTACAGCATGGGGCACAAAGCGCGTCAATATGCTTTGGATAACTTAAACAAAGTTTATGGTGCGGAGAAAACGCCGCAGGAAATCGAAGCGATGGCGCAAGAAGTTTTCATGAATATAGCCACCGCTTTTATCGATTATTATGCAACGGCTTATATCAAAAGCCGCAAGCGATATTTTAACATGGTGGAAGTAACGGGCGAAGAATATTTACGTGCGGCTTACGAAAAAGGCAAGGGCGTTATTTGCCTGATTCCGCACATGAGTTCCTGGGAACTGTCCGCCGTTACGCCGCCCATGCTCGGATATTCGACCTGCGCGGCAAGCAAAGCCATTAAAAGCTGGTTTGTACAAAAAACAATGGTTTGGTTTCGCGCACGGAGAGGCATGATCAACATATCGCGCGAAGGCTCCTACGAAAAACTGGTAAACGTGCTGAAAGAAGGGAATTGCCTGATACTGATGATCGATCAGGACACTAAGGTAAAAGGCTGTTTCGTGGACTTTTTCGGGCATCAGGCATATACGCCCACCGGTGCGGCGCGTTTGGTTATGGATACCGGCGCAGTTGTTGTTCCGATGGCGATAACACATTCCGAAGCCGGAAAATACCGTTTCGAGATTTGTCCCGAACTGTCTTTCCTTAGCGCCGGGGACGAAAAAACCGACTTGCAGGTCAATACGCAGGCGCAAACAAAAGCGATGGAAGATTTAATCAAAAAGACTCCGTCCCAATGGGTGTGGATGCACCGCCGCTGGAAAACCACCCCCGAAAGTCTGGCGGAAGTTTTAAGGAAAAGAGCGGCTTCCGGTCGCAAAACATCGTAACGTTCTTACGTTCTGCAAAAAGAGTTGTTTGTTTAAATATAAATTAACGACTAAACCGGCTGTATTTGACTTCTAATTTGCAAGCTAACACGCTTGCTTTTAACTTCGACATAGCGCAGACGCTATGCCGAACACTAAAAAACGACTTTATACGCTACGGCGAACAGAGAGTTTTACGACACAACAGATGTTCGTTGCAATATTGTTAACTATTGTACATTTGTTCAATACACTTAGGACGAAAAATCTCTTCCTTGCGTAGCAAATACGATTCTTTCAAATAAAATTCAACCAAAATATTATCTATGGTTAACAACTTCAACATTAACCCTTTTAAGAAAGGTGCTATCAGCAATACCCTGATAGGTCAATTTGCCATTTGCGTCGCGCAAAAAGTTAAGATGAACAAATTTTGCTTTCATTTTCACTTTTGGATTGTATTCCAAAGCAGCTTTAATTGTTCCATTAATCAGATAATCAGATGTTATTTGTGCTGATAAAACATGCCACATGTCATTAACATTATCGCCATCATGCGCATCTTTTTCATTATAACCTGATTTTGTTGCAGGTTCATTTTTGTTATTCAATTTTCTAAGGATAACTTCGCTTACGTCTTTCCTGTCAGCAGCTTTGCGAACCTGTGGCAACAATATTTCCTTGTCGTAATCTAGGCTGAATGTAACTTCAACTGGTTTTTGTACAATCGGTTCGTCATCATCTTTGTTGCATGAAGTAAAAACAGTGCCAATCAAGGCTACTAATATCAACAGATATTTTTTCATTATTATTTGCCCATACCCTTGGGACTTTTTTGTGCATTTGGTACGCGGATTTTTTAAATTTTCCTGCTCTGTTCGGCTTCACAGGTCTTGCCCGTTTTTTAGAAAGTTTCTGCTCTTTCCTGCAATATGATTTGAGTGTTTTTGCAGTTTCACTCTGCAATTTATGGGCAGTTTGCAGTTCTGTATATGATAGTGGCGGTCGAGCCGTCGTCGGATTTTTGACAAATAAAAAAGCGGATTCA
>JAISXQ010000071.1 GCA_031270425.1 Prevotellaceae bacterium
AGGTTATTTGCGCTTCGCGCGTAACAATGAACATGAAACAAATAACGCCGCAGGCAAATAACAGCGAAGCGAATAACGCGAAGCAACTAACAGCGAAGCAAATAACGCGCGAAGCGCAAAATAACGCGCGAAGCGCAACTAACAGCGAAGCGAATAACGCGAAGCAACTAACTTTTAAAATTATTTACGGTATGAAGAAAGAAAAAATAGCCATCGAATATCCTCTCCGTTCAGCGTCGATAACTGTGCTTTGGAACGCTATCAGCGCTCCCTCAGGATTAGCCGAATGGTTCGCCGAGGGCGTAACCGTAGAAGGGGGGAAATACATTTTTTCGTGGGAAGGCGATGCTGAAAACAGCGCGTATGTGCAAAAAATAAAACCGAATGAATCTATTCGTTTTCAATGGGAAGACGATAAAGACTCCGATGCGTACTTTGAATTGTGTATTGTTGTTCCCGAACTCGGGGGAGAAGTCGCTTTAGTGGTAACCGACTTTGCCGAAGTGGACGAGGTAAACGACGTTAAACTGCTTTGGGATAAACATATCGAAGATTTGAGGCGCAAATATGGAATGTAGAGCCAAGAGCCAAGAGCCAAGAATCAAGAGCCAAGAGTTAAGACAGGTAAATTCGGAATCGAAATGCCTCGTTTACTCATCAACTTGTTTACTTGTCAACTTTACCTATCAACTTGTTTATTCGTCAACTCATCAACTTATCAACTTGTTTACTCGTCAACTAATTTTAAATAAATGAAACGTTTTGCCATTATTCTCATACTTTCCGTTTTTATTCAAGTCCTGTCAGCCAATTTGCTTTACGATATAACCGACGGAATTTTTAGAGCGAAAAATATTCCGAATACCCTTTCTATGAACGACGGCGAACACTATGCACAGCTGGTTGGCAAAAAGGCTGTGGTGAAATACAATTACCGCAGCGGCGCTTTTGTCGATACCGTTTTTAGTGTTTCCCAAGTAAAAAACTGTCCGTTCGACAACATTTCGGGTTATGAATTCAGCCCCGACGAAAGCAAACTAATATTGTACGCCAATCCTAAAATGCGCTACCGCCGCAGCTTCACCGCCGATTATTATATTTACGACGTTAAACAGCGGGAAATTTCGCCGCTTTCGGAATATGGCGCGCAGGAAGCCCCGCTTTTTTCACCCGACAGCCGCTACGTAGCCTTTGCCCGCAACAATAACCTCTTTATGAAAAAGCTGGATTTCGGCACTGAAATTCCTCTTACAAAAGACGGCGAAATGGGAAAAGTAATAAACGGCATTGCCGATTGGGTGTATGAAGAAGAATTTACGGCAACACGTTACTTTGAATGGAGCGCGGACAGCAAGCAACTGGCTTTCGTTAAATTTGAAGAACGCGATGTTCCCCTGTTTGAAATGCAACTGTTCGATAAACCGGAAAAAGACGGCGAACTGCCTGTATATCCGTCATTATACACATTCAAATATCCGAAAGCCGGTATGCCGAACTCAAAAGCGAGCGTGTGCGTGTACGAAGATTTTTACAAAACAACCAAAGTAATGAAGTTTGGGGAACAGGACGGGGATTTCTATATTCCCCGCATACAATGGACTAATGCTCCCGAACAGCTTGCCGTTTTCCGCCTGAACAGAAACCAGAACCAGTTGGATATTTATTTTGCCAATCCCAAATCGACGGTTACAAAACTTATCCTGCGCCAAGAAGATAAATATTACGTCGATTACGAGAACGTCGAAAATACCTGTTTCACACAGGACGGACGTTACTTCATTACCATAAGCGAGGAAGACGGTTACCGGCATATTTACCAGTACCAAATGAACGGAACGCTGCACAAGCAGCTTACAAAAGGCAAATGGGACGTTACAAAGTTTTACGGCTACGACGAAACGCGGAAGACGCTTTATTTCCAGTCGGCGGAGGTTTCGCCCCTGCAACGCGACGTGTACTCCTTAGACGGCAAGGGGAAAAAGACGCGGCTTACCAACGGACAGGGAACGCACGACGCTTCTTTCAACAGCCGTTTTTCGATGTTCGTCGATAATGCGTCGAGCCTGAAAAGCCCCGGCAAACTAACCCTGTGCGACCACGGCGGAAAGGCAATCCGCGTGCTGGAAGACAATGCGGCGTTGGCTGAAAAATTCGCGTCGTTGAACTTGCCGGAAAAACGCTTTTTCAACCTTACCACATCCAAGGGCGTAACGCTGAACGGCTGGATTATACAGCCGGAACAGGCGGACGCGTCAAAAAAATATCCGGTTCTGTTGACGCAGTACAGCGGTCCCGATTCGCAGTCGGCGTTGGACAGATGGAATATAGGATGGGAGTATTACCTGGCGACAAAAGGCTACGTTGTGGTTTGCGTGGACGGACGCGGAACCGGAGCGAGAGGCTCCGAATTCAGGAAATGTACCTACCAACAACTGGGACTTTTGGAAACGGAAGACCAGATTGAAACCGCAAAATACATGGCAAAACAACCTTATGTGGATGCGGAGCGCATCGGCATCTGGGGCTGGAGCTACGGCGGATTTATGACGCTTATGGCGATGAGTTCGGGCGAAAATATCATTAAAGCCGGTATTGCCGTCGCTCCCGTAACCGACTGGCGGCTATACGATTCGGCTTATACCGAACGTTTTATGCGCCGTCCGCAGGAAAATTTTGCGGGCTACGACCAAGCTTCTCCTTTGCTGAAAGCGGATAAATTGCAGGGACGCCTGCTTATTGTACACGGCACTTCCGACGATAATGTGCACGTACAGAACACGATGCTTTATATCAAACGTTTGGTGGAAGCGGAAAAACAGTTCGAAATGCAACTCTACACCGATAAGAACCATAGCATACTCGGAACAAAGGAACGAAGGCATTTATATACCCGTATGAGCGAATTTTTGTTCCGAAATTTATAGTTTTCCTGAAAATATGTTTTATAACAGGTTTTTTTGTAGTCATTTTTGCTGTTTAACATCTAAAAAAGTAGTACTTTTGACTGTTTTTTGAAAATTTATTCATCTAATTTATAAACTCAATCTTTTTACAAAAATGACAACACAAAAAAAACAAGGCGGC
The DNA here is from genome assembly GCA_031270425.1 of Prevotellaceae bacterium. Lineage (GTDB taxonomy): Bacteria > Bacteroidota > Bacteroidia > Bacteroidales > Paludibacteraceae > H1. The sequence goes on from JAISXQ010000071.1 coordinate 3,085, forward strand.
AATATTGCTGCTATTATCGTAATGATCATTCTGTTCGGTATGATTTCTTTTGTTACCGGACTTGGCGGACCTTTCGCCAACGCACTAAAAAACGAGTTTCAAGCCCCCAACTGGCAATCGCAACTCGGCACATTTTGCAACTTCTTGGCTTATCTTTTTATGGGTATTCCATCGGGAATGTTGCTTAAAAAAATTGGCTACAAAAAAACGGCATTAGCTGCCATTTTAGTAGGAATTGTGGGGGTCGGGATACAATACACATCAGGGCAAGTGAGCAGTTTTGGCGTTTATCTTATCGGAGCTTTCGTTGCCGGTTTTTCAATGTGTATGCTTAATGCTGTCGTTAATCCTATGCTTAATACGATGGGTGGTGGCGGCAACAAAGGGAACACCCTTATTCAAGTGGGCGGCTCTTTCAACTCCTTGAATGCTACTATTGTTCCGGTATTAGTTGGCTATTTAGCCGGAGCAAATGCGACCATCAAAAGCGCTTCGCCCGCCTTATTTATTGCAATTGGCTTGTTTGCCATTGCTTTCTTGGTGCTTTGGTTGGTGAAGATTCCCGAACCTGCATTAGAAGCAGAAACAGGCGAAAAAACAGGCATGGCTATTCCTTTCCGTCATTTTTGGCTGGGCGCTATCGGTATTTTTATCTATGTTGGCGTTGAAGTGGGTGTTCCTAACTTTTTAATAAGAATGTGTACTGAAAATGATATTTTCACCCTTGGGGGAACAATAGCAGGCTCGATAGCAGGCACTTATTGGTTTTTAATGCTTATCGGACGTTTGATTGGCGCATCCATAGGCATGAAAGTGTCAAGTAAAGTGCAACTTACTTTTTGCGCATCATTAGCGTTACTTTTTGTTTTATGCGCTATTTTTACCTCTCCCGAAACAAAAACAATGATGCCTGTATTCCAAAGCGATATTTCGTTCGTTATGCAAGAAGTTCCGGTAAGTATCTTACTGCTTGTGCTTTGCGGGCTTTGCACTTCCATTATGTGGGGTGGTATTTTCAACCTTGCCGTTGAAGGACTTGGTAAATATACTAAAATGGCTTCCGGTATCTTTATGATGTTGGTTGTAGGTGGCGGTGTGCTTCCTTTAATTCAAGGCGCTGTTGCCACTACCGATACATATTCAAGTTTCATTAATAGCTATTGGGTAATCTTCGCAGGTTTGGCATATCTGTTGTTCTATGCCCTGATAGGCAGTAAAAACGTGAATAAAAATATAACGGTGGTTTAGAAAGAACAAAGAGCAAAGAGTAAAGAACAAAGA
>JAISXQ010000087.1 GCA_031270425.1 Prevotellaceae bacterium
GTATTCAACGCCCGATGCAAAACACGATGCAAAAGAAATTATCAAATCGCACTTCAACTACATCCGTTCGTTTTCCAAATCGGTTTTCACCTTGTTCGAAGAAAAGGCGATTTTAGCCCAGGGAGAATTACTTTCGACGTCCATGTTCCACTTGTATCTGCAAGAAAAGGGCGAGGACAGCGTACTGCTTCCGGCATTGAACTTTATGCGTATCGACAAAAACGCCGAACCGGATACCGTCGGCATTGCCGAACTTCTGAAAAAAGAACTGGATCAATGTCCCGATAAGGAACTATATATTACCCAAGGCTTTATCTGCCGGAATTTTTACGGGGAAATCGACAACCTGCAACGCGGAGGCAGCGACTACACCGCTTCGCTGATAGGCGCGGCTGTTCATGCCGAAGAAATCCAGATATGGACGGACATCGACGGAATGCACAACAACGACCCGCGCTACGTGGAAGGTACGAAACCTGTCCCCATGCTTCATTTCGAAGAGGCTGCGGAGCTGGCATACTTCGGGGCTAAAATCCTGCACCCGACCTGTATCCTGCCCGCTAAATTGGCGAATATCCCGGTACGTTTGTTGAACACTATGGACCCAAAGGCGGAAGGGACACTTATATCGACGCAAAACAAAAAGGGTATAATCGAGGCAATCGCCGCCAAAGACGGCATTACCGCCATTAAAATAAAGTCGGGACGCATGTTGCTTGCTCATGGATTTTTGCGCAAGGTATTCGAGATATTCGAGTCCTACCAAACATCCATCGATATGATTACCACATCGGAAGTCGGCGTTTCGATTACGATCGACAACACCAAACGCTTGGACGAAATACTGAACGACTTGAAGAAATTCGGCACGGTAATGGTGGATTCGGACATGGTGATCATCTGCGTAGTGGGCGACCTGAACTACGAAAACGTAGGATTGCAGGCGAAAGCGGTAAATGCGTTGAAAGACATTCCCTTGCGGATGATTTCCTACGGAGGAAGCAACTACAATATCTCGTTTTTGGTGAAACAGGAAGATAAAAAACGCGCGTTGAACGCATTGAGTGCGGCGCTTTTTTAGCCCCTTAAATCCCCCAAGAAACATAGTAACTATGACCGAAAAAAATAATTTGAAAGCCTCAGAAGAAAAAAAAGTCCTCAAAGGGCTTTTCCCCATAGATAGATTCCAATCGCTGAAAACGCCTTTTTATTACTACGATTTGGATATTTTACGCGCGACGCTCGACGAAATAAAGGAACAACCCAAAAAAGACGGTTTCGTTGTTCATTATGCCCTGAAAGCCAACGTTAATCCCGAAATATTGCGAACCATCCGCGAAAGGGGTTTGGGCGCCGACTGCGTAAGCGGCGGCGAAGTGGAAGCAGCTCTGAAAGCGGGTATTCCCGCATCTAAAATCGTATTTGCCGGAGTCGGAAAAGCCGATTGGGAAATCAACCTCGGGCTGGATAACGATATATTCTGTTTCAACGTAGAATCCGTTCCCGAACTCGAAGTAATCAACGAACTTGCCGCTGCGAAGGGCAAAACAGCCCGTATCGCCTTGCGCATCAACCCCAATGTAAGCGCGCATACGCACCACTACATAACAACCGGACTGAACGAAAACAAATTCGGGATCAATATGTCGGACATCGATAAGGTGATTGACCTGCTGCCGGCGCTGAACAACGTAAAACTTGCCGGCGTCCACTTCCATATCGGGTCGCAAATTACGGATATGGAGCCATTCCGGGAACTTTGCGTCCGGGTGAACGAAATACAGCAACATTTCCTTTCGCGCCGTATCGTATTGGAGCATGTGAACGTAGGCGGCGGTTTGGGCATAGATTACGAGCATCCCGACGACTCTTCGATACCCGCATTTAAATCTTATTTTGAGATTTTCCGCCGTCATTTGCGCCTGCAACCCGGTCAGACGCTTCATTTTGAACTCGGCAGGTCTATCGTGGCGCAATGCGGCAGTCTAATATCGCGGACGCTTTATGTGAAGGAAGGCGCAACGAAAAGTTTTGTGATTTTGGACGCCGGTTTTACCGAATTGATACGTCCGGCGTTGTATCAAGCTTATCATAAAATAGAAAACTTGACGTCGGATCTGCCTGAAAAAGAATACGATGTAGTGGGTCCTATCTGCGAATCGTCGGACACATTCGCCAAAGCTTACGCCTTGAATGAAACAAAACGGGGCGACATAATAGCATTGAGGTCGGCAGGCGCTTACGGCGAGATAATGGCTTCGCAATATAACCTGCGCAAGTTGCCGGAAGCTTATACGAGCATTGATACAGCAGTAAGTGGATTAGCATAAACGATTAAATTGTAAACAGCATTGATGGTAAATTATTTCGGGTTTTATTTTTCCTGATCGGAGTTGTTTTGTTTCCTAATATTTTTTTTGGCGTTCGCATACCAAATTTATTTCTACCTCCGGTATGTAAACGGCGTTTTGGCTCACAGAAAGAAAATACGCAAGGGGAAAATAGCTTTCTCCGACCGGCAAGCTCCGGTTTCCGTAATAATATGCGCCAAAAACGAAGAAGAGAACCTTCGGAAAAACCTTCCGGCGGTTTTGGAACAGGATTATCCCGATTTTGAAGTAATCGTAATAAACGACGGTTCCGACGACGAAACGGATTATGTTCTCGAAGAATTAAAAACCCGCTATCCGCATCTGCGGACAACTTTTGTTCCCACAGGCACCAAAAATTTAAGCACTAAAAAGTTCGGGATAACTCTCGCCGTAAAAGCCGCGAAAAACGACCTGCTTCTTTTTACCGACGCCGATTGCGTGCCCGCAGGTAAGCGCTGGATTTCGAATATGGCGCGGAACTTTGTACCGGGGACGGAAATTGTCCTCGGTTATGGAGCATACAGCGAAGAAAACACGCTGCTCAACCGGATGATAACTTACGACACGCTTTTTATCGGGCTGCAATATATGGGGATGGCTACGGCGAAAGCGCCATATATGGGTGTGGGACGGAATTTAGCCTACCGGAAAGAATTGTTTTTGCGCCGGAACGGTTTCGCCGAATCCATCCACCTTATTTCGGGCGACGACGACCTGTTCATCAATAAGGCGGCAAACAAACATAACACACGGATAGAAACAACGCCGGAAAGTATTACTTTTTCCGAGGCTAAAAAAACGTTTCCGAAATGGATTTATCAAAAACTCCGGCATTTGTCGGTTTCCGGTAATTACACGGCAAAGAGCAAGTTCCGCCTTGTACTGGAACCGCTGACGCGCGGCGTTTTTTACGCTTTGTTTATCGCTTTGCTGTGTCTGGGAAATCTTATCACAATCGCCGCCGCTGTTCTTCTACTCCTTATACGCACCGCGTTGCAATCTATTATTATAAACGAATCGTCGAAATATTCGGGCGGACGGAGATACGTCTTCCTGTTGCCTGTTTTCGACATTATCCTCCCGTTGATAAATCTTTATATTTTGGCGGCGAAACGCCCTTTCAGCGAAAAAGGCAAAATAACCAAGTGGGAGATGTAATTGCGGAAGGAGTTTTCTTACAGCTAAATAAGTATGGATCTGGTGAAAATCGCATGTAAAAGCGACATATTTGCTGTTAATATGCCAGTCTTTCAACGCATCGAACACCTGCCATACCGCGCCTTTTTCGAAAGATGTTTTGACAGTACGGGGAGACTGAACGGAACGAACAGTTTTTGTTAATCATTTATAACTTAGCTTTCCTGTCCTGCCTTTTTTGCCGGATAGTTGACTCGCTCTAAAAAAAATACGTACATTTGCAGCGAAAAAGCTATTGTATAGAGATGGATATAAACTCGGAAAACTGGTGCGATATTGTATTCGAAGGGCGTAATAAGAAATACGGCGCCTACCGGATGCGACGCTCCTCATCGCGAAGGCACCTGCTGGCTTTTTTGATCACAACGGCTTTTGCCGCGCTCCTAACCGCTATTCCCACACTTATAGAAGTAATTCGTATTCCCGATTACGGAAAAATAAAAATGGACGAATCACTACACGTGTCGCTTCTGCAAATGGAAAATTCCCGAAGCATACAGGAATATTTACGCCAATACGAAATTCCGCCTCCTCAGGCGTCGACCGCGCCTGTTATGGGCGACGCGTCGGATTACGACCTTCTGTTCGAGGACATAGTTTCCGGCGAAGAGGACAGCGAAGTAAAAAAAAAAGTATTGATCTAAATGTTGATATTCCTTCCGATGCGTCGGAAATGATTGAGAAGGAATATATCGACCCCGATAAAACGTATTGGATCGTAGAAATCATGCCCACGTTCCAGGGAGGGCAAGCGGCGCTGTTTCGTTTTTTGACGTCGAACTTGAATTATCCGCCGGAGGCTGTCCGGCAAAAACAGCAGGGGCAAGTCCTTTGCCGGTTTACGGTAAACAAAGACGGAAGCATAAGCGATATAAAAATCGTAAGCGGCGTGAGTCCCGCTTTGGACAGGGAAGCCCTGAGGGTATTGGAATTAATGCCCAAATGGACGTCCGGCAAACGAAAAGGCAAAGCGGTAAAAGTGCGGTTTACATTGCCGGTTGATTTTAAGTTGTAAACCCCTAAATCCCCGAACCTGTTTACTCGTCAACTCGTTAATTGTCTTTGTTCTTGACTCTTGGCTCTTGGCTCTTGGCTCTTGGCTCTAAAATTATAAAAATATGTATTTATTAGAAGTAGAAAATGTCGTAAAACAATATTCCGGGCACCGGGCGCTGGACGGGGTAAGTCTTTCCGTTCCCGAAAATTCGGTGTACGGATTATTAGGTCCCAACGGAGCCGGAAAAACGACCTTGATCCGCATCATCAACTGCATCACAGCTCCCGACAGCGGCGAAGTGCGCTTGAACGGCGAAAAAATACAGCCTTCCGACGTCCGGTTTATCGGCTATCTGCCCGAAGAACGCGGCTTGTACAAAAAGATGAAAGTGGGCGAACAGGCTCTTTATCTGGCGCGTCTGAAAGGCATGTCGAAGCAGGAAGCCCTGAAAGAACTGAAATTCTGGTTCGAAAAATTTGAAATACAAGGCTGGTGGAATAAAAAAGTAGAGGAGTTGTCGAAAGGAATGGCGCAAAAGGTACAATTTATAACCACAATTTTACACCGTCCCAAGTTGCTGATTTTCGATGAGCCTTTCAGCGGATTCGACCCTGTAAATACCGAAATACTGAAAAACGAAATACTGGCTTTGCGCGACAAGGGTGCGACCATCATATTTTCGACCCATAATATGGCTTCGGTGGAAGAACTCTGCGAAAACATCTCATTAGTCAACCACGCCAAAATCGTATTACAGGGGAATGTTGCGGAAATCCGCGCTTCACATACTATTCATAGCTATACCGTCCGTTCCGTGTCGCCGGTTACAGCAACAGAGCGTTTTAAGCTGTTGGAACAAAGCGTCAGGAACGGATACGTGGACAGTAAAATACAAAAAACGAAAGGCGACAGCAACAGCAACAGCGAACTGCTGGCGGAAATCATCAAACAAACGGAAGTGCTCTCGTTTGAAGAACTGCTTCCGAGCATGAACGATATATTTATAGAAACGGTTAGAAGCCCTCTAAATCCCGACCTCTCTCCCTCCCGCTGAGGCGGGACAAGCTCTTCGGGTACTCTCCCCTGAAAGGGAGAGAAAAAGGAAAATAGTTTTTAGGAGGACTTTTTGGAAAGTGAAACATAAAGGCGATTTACTATTTAGCCATTTACCATTTACCATTTACCATTTACTATTTTTAGAGTTACAAATTTGAAATAAAATATTTTTTTAAATCCTTAAAGAACAGGAAAGTCCCC
>JAISXQ010000234.1 GCA_031270425.1 Prevotellaceae bacterium
TCCGAGGACGAAAGCTTCACTCCGTTGTTGAAACTGTGTCCGTAATACGCGCTCGCACCCAGTCGAAGTCCCGCTATCGAGTAGTTATCAATCCGCAAAGCGCCCGCGTATTTGTTCGATACTTTAAACTCGTAGGGCGAAGCCGACGCGCCGCCAATCCATCGTTCCGAGCCGAATAACTCCGAATCCAATCCGGCTACCGCCAAAGCCTCGTACCGCCAATCGCCAACTTTCCCCCACAAACTTACTCCGGTGTCGTGCCAAGTGCAAGGCAGAATCGTATTTTCGCCCTGGGGTCGGTAAACGGTAAAGAATTGTGTCGGCAGGTGATTGCCGTTTGTCAAACCAACAGGGACAATAATATGCCCCATTCGCAAATTGAGGCTTCTACTAAACGTTTTTTCAATCCAAAACTGCTCTAAAACAATTTCGCCGCCGCGTTCTATTTCCATTTCATATTCGCCGCCTTCTTCCGGTTCCAGTTCCATCGCTCCTTCAATGCCGCCGTGTTCAAATTCTATTTCGGAGTTTATCCTCCATCCGTTTCCAAATTCGTAGCCTACGAAGAAAACCACATGCGGCAAATCGAAACGACCGTGGCTGGGATCGTCCTTATACCTGTCGGGACTACTGTAACGGAAAATATTCCCGCTGTAAAAATTCCGGGAATAGGCAATTTCTCCGTAACCGCCTAACAATAATCTTGAAGGCATTTTTGTTTGGGCGCTTTCGACCGCAGTATTATTACCGGGCGATTTTACCGCTTCGCCCGTATCCTGAGCCGGAATCCCGCTGTTTGCAAAAAAAAGGAAAGAAAAGATATAGAAAAAAATAGCCTTCGGTTTTTTCATATTTACTTACATTGAAAATATCTATATGCAAATAGACGGCGCAAATATAAGCTTATCAAAAAACGCAGGCAATACCTAACAATAGTGAATATGCGGGCAAAAAACACAAACAATACCTAATAATGGGGAATACACAGATAAAAAAAATGCTTATAAATGCTGTGGATTGTCATTGAATACTTAATATGAAATTGTAGTCGGTGTGCTTTTGAGACAGCCTCGTTATAGTTACTTAACAATTCCGTTCCTTTTCAGCAAAGCGTCGATAGTGGCGTCCTGTCCGCGGAAACGTTTGTACAGAACCGATGGAGCTTCCGTACCGCCGCGTTCCAGTATGTTTTTGCGGAAGGAGTCGGCAGTCTTTTTATCGAAAATGCCGTTTTTGTCGAATACCGAAAATGCGTCGGCGTCCAATACTTCCGACCATTTGTAGCTGTAATATCCCGCGGCGTATCCTCCCGAAAATATATGCCCGAATGTCGGACTCATGGCGGTTTTATCCACAACAGGGATTACGTTTGTTATCTCCATCGCCTGATTTTCACAGGCAACCACATCGCCGTCGAAAGGCTTTTCAATCGTGTGCCAAGCCATGTCCAAATATCCGAAACTCAATTGACGCAGGCAGAAATATCCGGCATTAAAGTTTTCGGCGTCTAATATTTTTTGGATTAATTCTTCGGGGATGCTTTCTCCCGTTTGGTAATGTTTGGCAAAACCGTCCAAAAATTCCTTTCGCGGCGCCCAGTTTTCCAAAAGTTGCGAGGGAAGTTCCACGAAATCGCGGTAAACGCTTGTACCCGAAAGCGAAGCGTAGGTAACTTTGCTCAACATGCCGTGCAGGGCGTGTCCGAACTCGTGCAGGAAAGTGGTCAGCTCGTCGTAGGTAAGCAGCGCCGGTTTGTCCTTAGCGGGGCGCGTAAAGTTCATCACAATGGTAATGTGCGGGCGGCTGTCCTTTTTTCCGTCCATCCATTGTTCCTTAAAATCGTTCATCCATGCGCCCGAACGTTTACCTTCGCGCGGGTGGAAGTCGGTGTACAACACGGCTACAAACTTGCCTTTGGCGTCGGTAACTTCGTAGGCGCTCACTTCGGGGTGGTAAACCGGAATGTTTTTGTTGATGTTGAAATGCAGTCCGTAAAGTTTTTCCGCCAACCCGAAAACTCCTTTCTTGACGTTTTCCAACTCAAAATAGGGACGGAGGATTTCGTCGTTCAAATCAAACTTTTTTGTACGGTATTTCTCCGAATAATACGCCCAGTCCCAAGCTTGAAGAACGAAATAGGCGCCGTTTTCGTAAGCGAAAGTTTGCAGTTCGTCGTATTCCTTTTTGGCGGCCGGGTGGTAGGCTACGCGCAATTTATCCAGCAAATCGTACACGTTTTCCTTATTTTCCGCCATGCGGCGGATAAGCACATAATCGGCGTAATTTTTATATCCGAGCAGCCCGGCTATTTCCAAGCGCGTATTGACGATTGTTTTTATATTTTCAAGGTTGTCGAATTCGCCTCCCGTCATACATTTGGTCGAATTTGCCAGATAGAGTTCGCGGCGCAAATCGCGGTTGTCGGCGTATTTCATTACCGGAACATAGGTAGTGGTTTTCAAGTCGATAATCCAACCTTTTTTGCCCGCTTTTTTTGCGTTATCCGCCAAAATTTCAACAATATTGTCCGGTAAACCCGACAGCAGTTTTTTGTCGGTAATATGCAGTTCGTACCGGTTGGTTTCCTTCAACGAGTTTTGTCCGAATTGCAATGTTGCCAAGCTGAGTTTTTTCGATAATTCACGGTAGCTTTCCTTGTCTTTTTCCGATAAGTTGACCCCGTTGCGGACAAAGCCCTGATAGGCATTTTCCAGCAACGTTTGTTGCTCGGCGCTCAGTTTTAATTTGTCCCGTTGTTCGTATATGGTTTTTACCCGCGCAAAAAGTTCCTCATTGAGTTGAATGGAATTAGAATGTTCGGTAAGCAGCGGCGATATTTGCTGGGCTATGTCTTGCAATTCGTCGCTGGTTTCCGCGTTCAACAGGTTGTAGAAAGGGGAACTTACGGTTGCAAGCAAACGTCCTGATTTTTCGAGGGCAACGATGGTATTTTCAAAATCCGGCGTTTGTTTGTTGTTGCAAATGGCGCTTATTTCGTTCAAATGTTGTTTCATCGCCTCTTCAAAAGCCGGCAAATAATGTTCGTTTTTTATGTTGTCGAAAGGAATTGTCCCGTGTGGCGTCCTGTATTTTTCCAACAAAGGATTTCCGGCAAAACCAGCAGTGCTAAGTGCGCTCATAAGAATGAATAGTTTAATTTTTTTCATGTGTTTATAATTAGTAGAAGTTGACG
>JAISXQ010000263.1 GCA_031270425.1 Prevotellaceae bacterium
TTATAATGAGGGTTTGAACCTGCAATATGTAGCTTCCGAATGTATTACGGCAGGCGTGTTTTCGCCGCAATCCGATTTATTTTCTCTTGGAGTAGTGATGTATCAGATGTTGTTCGGGATGTTGCCGTGGAGTTTGTCAAATTACGAATTGAGAACCACGAATCACGAAAAATTATTGGAGCAACGCGAAAAAAATTTGTCTTTTCCTGATGTAGCAGAAAGGATTGTGGATTTCGATGTCTCGATTCTCACTATTTTGAAAAAAGCATTAAACCCAAATGCAGAATTACGTTTTCAATCGGCGACGGAATTTTCACAAGCGTTGACAAGCCCACTAAATCCCCCACAGGGGGACTTGACAAATACTGAAAATAGACCACAAAAGTTGGAACAATGCACTGTTTCCCCTCCTCGTGGGGGATTAAAGGGAGCTTCCGGGTTCGCTGCCATTGCAGGAATGCAAGAATTAAAAAATATGTTGCAAACCGATGTGATTGACGTTATCCGTAATCCCGAAGAATATCGTAAACACGGCTTGGGTTTACCCAACGGGATGTTACTTTACGGACCTCCGGGTTGTGGAAAAACTTTTTTTGCCGAAAAATTTGCCGAAGAAACGGGTTACAATTTTATGAAAATTATTGCTTCCGATTTGGCAAGTATTTATGTTCACGGAACACAAGAAAAAATTGGTAAAATCTTCAAGGAAGCCCGTGAAAAAGCTCCGACAATCCTCTATTTCGATGAATTAGACGCCATGACACCCGATCGGGAGAATGCGCAGCATAGTTACGGTTCGGAAGTCAATGAGTTTCTGTCACAGTTGGATAACATAGGCGATTCGGGCGTTTTTGTTATCGGCTCTACCAACAAGCCGCAATTGATTGACAAGGCAATTTTACGGGCAGGGCGTTTGGAAAAGCATTTTTATATTCCACCACCCGATTTTAAAGCACGTCGCGCCATGTTTGAACTCTATCTCAAAAATCGTCCGCTCGATTTTGGCATTAACTATGAAAAATTAGCGGAACTGACAGAAAATTATGTGTCAGGCGACATAAAGTTGATAGTAGATGAGGCAAGCCGGAAAGTAATTCGCGAAAAAGCGAAACGAATCTCGCAGGAAATTTTGGAACATGTAATAGCTCGCCACAAGCCGACCATTTCGTTGAATATACTTAAAAAATACGAGGCTATCAAGGCGGAAATGGAAGGCGTTAAGCCTCTAAACGAAAGACCAAGAATAGGATTTGATAACTTGTAAATAGTAAGAATATGGAAACAAACACATTTGATAAACTTTTACTGCAAACCGCATTCGTTTGTATGGCTTCCGACGGAACTGTTGCCGATGAGGAAAAAGTGCTTCTTAAAGAAACGTGTAAAAAAGAAGCTGTTTTTCAGAATATTGATGTGGAAGAAGAATTGAAAGTATTCGCATCCGAATTTAATGCAAAAGGCAAGGACTATTTTTTTGATTATTACAAAAAAATTGAACAGGCAGAACTTTCGGAAAGCGAACAACTGACTTTAATTCGTATCTCAATCGCCATTATCAAAGCCGATGCAAACATTGAATACTCCGAAGTAAAATTTTTCAAAACAATTCGCTATCGACTGAAAATCAGCGATGAAGCTATTGTCGCCAATCTTTCGGAAGATATAGAGGATATTGATTTGTTTTTAGGCGAGGACATAAAGAGCTACATTTCAATAGAAACAGCTACCGAACAGTATTTTAAAGCTACTGATTTCTTGTGATTTGATAAAATGGATTTCCTTAGCCTTATTTCTCATCCCTTTTCGGGTCGAACAGCATCCCTGTACACAGGCAGAAACGTCTGTTGGTGCGTTGCAGTATATCGTAGTTTACGCAACTTTGGCAGCCTTTCCAGAATGCTTCGTCGTCGGTCAGTTCCGAGAAGGTTACCGGCTTGTAGCCCAGTTCCGAATTGATGCGCATAACGGCAAGTCCGGTGGTGAGTCCGAAGATTTTGGCTTCGGGATAACGCTCGCGTGAAAGATTAAACGCTTTTTGTTTAATCCGTTTCGCCAAGCCCTGTCCCCTGAATTTTTCAACGACTATAAGCCCCGAATTGGCGACGAATTTTTTATCGCCCCAGGTTTCGATATAGCAAAAACCGGCAAATTCTTCTCCGGTTAAAGCGATTATCGCCTTTCTTTCCTGTATTTTCGTCGTGATGTATTCCGGCGAACGTTTGGCGATACCTGTTCCGCGAACCGCCGCGGCGTCGGCAATCGTTTGAAGAATCGTATCGACGTATCCGAGGTGCGATTCATCGGCAATCCCTACCGATATTTCCAAAGCGGTATTGTCTAAATCTTGATCCGTATCTTTCGTGTCAAGCTTTTGTATCAAGCTTTCTGCCATCATTTTTGTAACTTGTCTGCAAAATTCAAATTCATCATTTCTAAAATACGTTGGCGCGTAACGCCCTCGCGCGGTATGATCAAAATCGTATCGTCGCCGGCAATCGTGCCGAGCACTTCCTCTGTCGATATATTGTCAATATCCCAGGCAATAGCGTTGGCATAGCCGGGTTTGGTTTTCACAACCGCCAACTGCCCCGAAAATTCGACGCTTAATGCGGCGCTGTTTATAAAATTAACCCTCGATGCTTCATTTTGAAGCGTTTTTCTGTTATGCGCCGGAAATATATATTTATACATCCCATTCGATAACGGTGTTTTAGCTACTTTTAAAAATTTCAAATCGCGGGAAAGCGTTGCCTGTGTTACGTTGCAATTCCGGGCTTTCAACAGGTTTTGCAATTCTTCCTGGCTTCCGACAACATTGGAACGGAGAATTTCCGATATAACCTGCAAACGATTTCTTTTGTTCTTCATAAACGAATATTTATTATAAAACAGGCTGCAAAAATAGTATATTTTTACAGAATAATCAAATTTCAGACGTATTTTAGCAATATTTATTCAAAAAAAACGGAAGAAATTTCATAGTTTTACAAACTTCGCGCCCGCACCTGCTACGCCGTTTCGAGCCAAACAGACAATATATGAGCCTTTCGCAAGCGAGGCGGTGTTAATTTGATATTCGTTCGATTAACGGATTGATTTCCAATAATTTTATTCTTCGTATCGAACGCTGTTTGAACCTGAGTTGTCCGTATAAGCTTTAT
>JAISXQ010000055.1 GCA_031270425.1 Prevotellaceae bacterium
CTCGGAATCGGCACGGTACCCGACGGCAATAATCGCTTCCAGACGGTAAAAATTTACATTGTAACTTTTACCGTCTCCAGCAGTATGCCGGAAATTCCGGCATACTGAATTTTCATCAAGTTCACCGGAAGAAAAAATGTTTTTCAAATGTTCCTGAATAGTGCGGCGGTCTTTCTGAAACAATTCCGCCATAGCCTCCGCCCTTAGCCACACGTTTTCATCTTCCACCCGCACAGCGATACCGTTTTCTCCGTTTTGGCGGGTAAATATCAGGAAATCGGCAGTCGAATTACGGATTTGCAGTTGCTCTTTTATATTGCTCTTTTTATTCATATTTCTAAAAGTTTACACGTGCAAAATTACACAATTAAAATGAAAGGGACGCCGGAATAAGCGTCCCTTTTTTTCATTTATATCATCCCCTTTTTCTACAAACTGATTTCAAAACAATCCGTATTCTGATTTTTTTTTATACTTTTACGCTCCCAAAAGTAAACCGTGCTGTTGAAGTTTTGAGAAAAGGTTGCTTTTGATGCTTTAAAGAATCCGGGGATTCTTTCTTTTGCTCGAAAAAATATAAACTACAATGATAAATAAGTGGATTTACAAAGCCCTTTCGGAAGAACAAATTGAAATCAAGAAAAAAATAGCCGATGAATTAAGTATCAGTCCCATCTTAGCCGAATTATTAGTACAGCGAGGTATTACAACCTTTGAAGAGGCGCGTTCTTTCTTTCGTCCCGACCTGGCGAATCTGCACGACCCTTTCCTGATGAAGGATATGGACAAAGCGGTGGAACGATTGACTTCTGCCTTGCAGCAGAACGAAAAAATACTGATTTACGGCGATTACGATGTGGACGGCACAACTTCCGTTTCACTGGTATATAAGTTTTTAAGTCGATATTCTTCCAACATATTCTACTACATACCCGACCGTTACAGCGAAGGATACGGTATTTCCATACAGGGAATCGATTATGCTTCGGAAAACGGATATTCCTTAGTTATTGCCCTCGATTGCGGAATAAAGGCGGTGGAGAAAATAAAATATGCATCGTCGTTAGGCGTCGATTTCATTATTTGCGACCACCATACGCCCGACGAAACGCTTCCCGGCGCTGTGGCGGTGCTGGATCCCAAACGCGAAGATTGTAGCTATCCTTACAAACACCTTTCGGGATGCGGCGTTGGATTTAAACTGTTGCAGGCTTTTGCGAACGCAAACAATATTCCTTTTTCCCAGCTTACTTCGCTGCTCGATTTGGCGGCGCTGAGCATCGCTTCCGACATCGTTCCCATGACGGGCGAAAACAGGATACTGGCATACTACGGTTTGAAACAAATAAATACGAATCCGAGTACCGGAGTTAAAGGGTTGATCGAGGTTTGCGGTCTGACCGATAAGGAAATAACCATAAGCGACGTCGTGTTTAAAATCGGGCCTCGCATTAACGCTTCGGGACGTATGAAACAGGCTTCGGAGGCTGTACAGTTGCTTATTTCGAGAGATTCTACCTTTGTTAAGGAAAAAAGCGATACCATAAACGAATACAACAACGACCGGAAAGACCTGGATAAAAATATCACGGACGAAGCCATTGCCCTTATCCGGGGCAGCGAATATTTGCAGAAAAAGAAGTCGATCGTTGTTTACAAAAGCGATTGGCACAAAGGCGTTATCGGTATTGTAGCGTCCCGCCTGTCCGAAGAATATTACAAGCCGAGCATCGTTCTTGCCGTGTCCAACGGCGCGGCGTCCGGTTCCGCGCGGTCGGTGTCGGGCTTCGATATTTATAAGGCAATAGAATCCTGCCGCGATCTGCTCGAAAATTTCGGCGGACACATGTACGCGGCGGGGCTTTCCATGCCGGAGAAAAATATTTCCGCTTTTATCGAGCGTTTCGAAAAATATGTCGCCGAAAATATTTTGCCGGAGCAGACTTACCCTCAAATTGATATTGACGCGGTAGTTCAGTTTAAAGATATTACGCCGAAGTTTTTCCGGGTGCTGAAACAGTTTGCCCCTTTCGGACCGGAAAACATGAAGCCGGTATTTGCGTCGAAAAAAGTTTTCGATTACGGTACAAGCCGTTTGGTGGGAAAGGATCAGGAACATTTAAAACTGGAATTGATAGATTCGAGTTCCGAAAATGTGATGAACGGAATCGCCTTCCGCATGTACGAATACAACGACTACCTGAAAGCCCTTAATCCGCTGGATATTTGTTACACGCTGGAAGAAAATGTTTTCAACGGCAACAACTCCGTACAGTTAATGATAAGGGACATAAAAACCGAGGAGGAAAACCAGGACGCGGTTTGATGGTTGTTTTTAACTGGTACAATTCCGGCACATTTCAAATTGTTTCCTGTTTTCAAGGATTTTTTCCCGGAAGCGCAGGGCTTTTTCGCTGTGCCAGCAACCGGAAAAACTGTCGTTGCGGATGTTCCCGAAGGCGAAGCGTCCGTCTTTATCGAAGCAGCAGGGCAGCACATCGCCGTTTGTGTTCACTACTGCTCCCGTCCAAAGCCTCCGGCAACGGTTTCTCAGGCGTTTTTTCAGGATGTATTTTCCATCCGGCTGTTTTTTGTAACGGCTGTGTGCCGGGTTTTCCGGCAGTAGCGGATTTCCGTTTTCGAAGTCGTAAAACTGCGCGGTTTTAAAGGTCAGTTTGTCTGCGCCCAATTCCTTCGCCAGCTTTTTCATATCTTCCATGTGATGTTCGTTGCCGTTCAAAAGCAGGCATTGTATTTCCACGAAGGGGTTGGTTTTATTCCATTGTTTTTTTAATGCCGTCAGCCGCCTCGTTCCGTCCATTGCTTTTTGCAGGCTTCCGCCGATGCGGTACCGTTCGTAAGTTTCCTGGTCGCTTCCGTCAATGGAAATAATCAGTTTATCCAATCCCGAACGTATCAACGCTCCGGCAAGTTCTTCGTTCAGGTTCTGCGCGTTTGTCGAAGTCGAAGTATAGATTTTCGCGTCGTGGGCATAGCGTATCATTTCCGGCAAATGCTTGCATAGAAGCGGTTCGCCCTGAAAATAGAAAATGGCGTGCAGCAATGCCGGACTTAATTCGTCGATTAATTTCCGGTATAAGTCCGCGTCCATTGTTTTTTGCGGGCGTTTTATTCCGCTCCTCATCCCTACGGGACATTCGGGACAGCGTAAATTGCAAAAATCGGCAGGCTCTATGGAAATAAAACAAGGCCGCTGGTCGGCAAAAAAACGCTTGCCGGCAAGCGAAAACCGGTAAGAAACAGTCAATTTCGCATAGTTTGCCAGCTTCCGCAAGGAAGTGCAGCGAATAACTCTCAGGAGTTGTTTGTAATGAATGAATATTCCGAACATTCTAATCTGTATTTCACGTTTGCGACAGCGCGTATTAAACAATATTTTACAAATATAGGAAGGATTTTAATTATATTTTTATGTTTTTTGCAAGAAAAATATGAAAAAGTGATGCAAAGTAATTAAAATTCAACGAAAGATTGTATATTTGTAGCTCGAAAATAATCAGAAACTAATTTAATTCATTGTATAACAAAAAAAAATTATGAAAAAACTAGTATTTTTATCTGCATCTTTACTGCTTGTATTGCTTTTCAGCTCGTGTGGAAAAGATTTAGGCGCTTTGGCGTCAAGCAATTTTAAGGCGAACCCTTCCCCACTGGAAGTGAAAGTCGGTGTTGTTAACGTGGACATAACAGGACAATTTCCGGCAAAGTATTTCAATAAGAATGCCGTGCTTACCGTAACTCCGGTTTTGAAATACGGCGCTGAATCTGTAAAAGGAAGTCCGATAACGCTCCAAGGTGAAAAAGTTACCGGAAACAACAAGTCGATTTCGTACAAAGAGGGCGGGAACTTTGATTTCAAAGCATCGTTCGACTATGTGCCGGAAATGGCGGTTTCCGAATTGGTTCTGGAATTTGACGTCGTTCAGAAGAAAAAAACCTACCAAGTGCCTCCGGTAAAAATTGCCGACGGTATTGTTGCTACTTCAACGCTGCTCTCTACCGGTGCAGGCGAAACAGGTCCGGTAATCATTCCCGATAAATTTCAACGGGTTATCGAAGAAAAATCCGGCGCCGGCATTTTATTCCAGATCCAGCAGGCAGAGTTGCGCAAAAGCGAAGCAAACTCTACGGCGGTTGTTGACTTTATAAAGAAAATAAAAGAAGTTCAGGACGCCGAAAGGTTGGAAGTGAGCAAACTCGAAATTTCGGGTTACGCTTCTCCCGACGGACCTTTTTCTTTAAATAAAGGCTTGTCGGAAAAACGTCAGAAAGTAACCGTAGATTACATCAACAAGGAATTGAAAAAACTGAAAACTTCGGCAGATATTTCTTCCAAAGTTACAGCCGAAGACTGGGAGGGTTTCCAAGAATTGGTAAGCGCCTCTACGTTGCAAGATAAAAACGCCATTTTGCGCGTTCTGTCGTCGTACAGCGATCCCGAACAGCGTGAACGCGAAATTAAAAACCTGTCGGTTGCTTATAAAGCGCTTGCCGACGACATTCTTCCCCAATTGCGCCGCGCCCGCCTGACATTGGTTTATAACATCATCGGAAAAACGGATGATGAAATCAAACAACTGGCTGCGTCCAACCCGTCGGAACTTTCCGTCGAAGAGTTGCTGTACGCCGCAACGCTTACCAACGACCTGAATGAGAAAGCTGCTATCTATCAAAAAACGGTTAGCCAATATCCGAAAGATGTTCGCGGATACAACAACCTGGGTCAGGTAAAATTTGCCCAAAACGATGTGGCAAAAGCTGAGGAAGCCTTCACGAAAGCGCTTCAAATAGCGCCGTCGTCGTCGGATGTGAACTACAACTTGGGTCTTGTTTCGTTGGCAAAAGGCGAATGGGCAAAAGCCGAAAGTTATTTTGCAAAAGCAAACGGAACAACCGGCAACCTGAAAGCGGCTCAGGGTTCGTTGTACACGGCTCAGGGCGAATACGACAAAGCGAAAACAGCCTTTGCTTCGGAAGCTACCAATAACGCCGGATTGCTTCAAATACTGAACGCCGATTACAACGGCGCCCTTAAAACCTTGAACGCTGTTGCGAAACCCGATGCTACAACCGCTTATCTGAAAGCTGTGGTAGGAGCTCGCACCAACAACAAAGACGCTGTTTACAGCAACCTGAAAAAAGCGGTAAGTTTAGACAAATCCTATGCTCAAAAAGCGGCGAAAGATATTGAATTTTCTAAATTCGCTTCCGAATCGGATTTTCTTTCCATTATAAAATAAAAAATGGGCTATATAAAGAGAAGTCCGGTGCAAAACATTGTACCGGACTTCTTCTTTTTGTAGAAAATCATGGTGCAGACGATTGTACGCAAAAAAAAACGTGTAAACCGTTTTTAATTGGTTTACACGTTTTTATTTTATGTAATGTTTTTACAATTCGGGTGGTGAAATAATTTCAACAGTGGCGAAGTTTTCAGTTAAATTCACTATTGAAACCATTCTTCGCGTTTTTAGTTTTACAAGGTGAGTGAAATTCCAACTCAGCAATATGCCAATTTGATTGACTGATGCAATAGCAACATGCAGGGCGTCATCGTAATATTTTTCGGGGAAAATACCTTGCTTGACATAAATATCCGCAAGTTTTTGAGATTCTTTTGTTACTGATAAAAATGTGAAATTACAAACTGCCGCAAGCATTTTTTGCTGTACATGTTCCGAAGTCCTTTCCAGTTCTTCGATAACCAAACCGGATATGTAGACGTCGTAATCGCTTAATTTTAACCACATTTCGTTGGTCATTAACAAACGTTCGGGTGTACGATCATCAAACAGGGCGCTGATTACCGATGTGTCCAGATAAATCTTGCTTTTCATTGTACTGCCAGATTGTTTTCGTTTTTCCGTACATAGGCTTTGAGTGCACGAAGAATATGTAATTCCCTAAGCATTGCATCGTTAGGAATTTCCTTGCGTACATCTTCTTCAAAACTGCGAACTATTACCTGCGGTATTTGCAGGCTGTCTGCAAAAGACTTGTAATTAAATATTTGCTGTTCCATATCAATTTCTCCTTCTTATAATTACACAACAAAGATACAAAATTTTCGTATACCCCCTTGTCTGAACTGTGATTTTTACAGGGCAAACGCACGGAATTTTTTAAGACTGTCTTGAATTTTACATAAAACAATGTTTTTTTTTAATTCAAAACAGTTTCTAAGATTTCAATATTTTTATTTTGTGCATTTTAGCCGTATCTTTGTGGCGTTTATTTTAAAACCAAAAGGATGACAAAAGACAAAGAGATTGTTGATAAAATCGTCGAAGGAATTCAAGAAAAAAAAGGTAAAAATATTATTGTTGTAAATCTGACAAAATTAAACGACGCGCCCTGTTCCTATTTTGTCATTTGCGAAGGAGATTCAACTGTTCATGTAAACGCCATCGCCTTGTCGGTAAAGGATTGGGTTCGCGACCGGATAAATGTGAAACCCTTTGCGAGCGACGGCTTTGAAAATTGCCAGTGGATAGCTATGGATTACGGACAAGCTATTGTTCATATATTCCAGCCTTCCGTAAGACTTTTTTATGATATTGAACATCTTTGGCTCGACGCCGATATTGTAAAAATAGAAGATTTGATTTAAATAAATCTTAAAAAGAGAACAAAAAATCTGTTTTATTGTTTTTTAGGACACAATTTGGCAGATAAAAAACTGGAATTTTTATACGTAATTTTTGAAACGGTATTTTTTGAAAGAAAAACTTCATGGAAAGAAAAAACACGAATCCGCAGCAACCGAACAATAACAAACCCAACGGCAAGATGTTTAAATTTAATTTGTCTTGGATCTACGCTATTATCCTGATGGCGTTGGCGGGTTCTTTCTTATTTTCGCAGGACGATAATAAATCAAAAGAAATAGCTTATTCTTCTTTTGAAGAATATTTGTTGCAGGGTTTTATTGAAAAAATCGATGTTTATACGGGAGGAACTTCCTCGCCCATTATCGAAGCAAAGGTTATTGAGGATAGTTCGGCAATGCAAAAAGTATTCGGAACCCGCTACAAAGAACATGAAAAAAGCAGGATGCTAAAAGTCCGTATCCCATCCATAGATACTTTTTCGAGCTTTATCCACACAGCCCGCGACGAAAAAGCCTTCTCCGGAGTTGTGGAATACAAAGAGGTACAAAACTACGGGATGTTTATTTATACGCTTCTTCCTGTGGCTTTGATCATCCTTTTCTTTTGGTTTATGAACCGCCGCATGGCGGGACAAATGGGCGGCGGAGGCGGCGGGATTTTCAACGTCGGCAGATCGAAAGCTCAGCTTTTCGATAAAGGCGATACATCCAACCGGATAACTTTCAAGGATGTAGCCGGACAGGAAGAAGCTAAGCAGGAGGTGGAAGAGATTGTCTCTTTTCTGAAAAACCCGTCGAAATATACGGAATTGGGAGGAAAAATACCGAAAGGCGCTTTGCTCGTAGGACCTCCGGGAACGGGTAAAACCTTGTTGGCAAGAGCCGTAGCCGGCGAAGCGGACGTGCCTTTTTTCTCCCTGTCGGGTTCCGATTTTGTGGAAATGTTTGTAGGAGTGGGAGCTTCGCGCGTTCGCGATTTGTTCCGCCAGGCAAAAGAAAAATCTCCCAGCATTATATTTATTGACGAAATTGACGCGGTTGGACGCGCCCGCGGGAAAAATCCGAACTTCGGAGGTAATGACGAGCGGGAAAGTACCTTGAACCAGTTGCTTACCGAGATGGACGGTTTCGGTACCAACAGCGGGGTTATTATACTGGCTGCTACCAACCGCGCCGATATTTTGGACAAAGCCTTGTTGCGCGCCGGGCGTTTCGACCGCCAGATACATGTAGATCTGCCCGACGTACACGAACGGAAAGCTATTTTCAACGTACACCTCCGTCCTATAAAAATAGACGAATCGGTGGATGTTGACTTTTTGGCGAAGCAAACCCCCGGATTTTCAGGAGCCGATATAGCTAACGTATGTAACGAGGCGGCTTTGATTGCGGCGCGGAAGGGTAAATCGTTCGTAGAAAAACAGGATTTTCTCGATGCGGTAGACCGGATTATCGGCGGCTTGGAAAAGAAAACCAAAATAACGACGGTATCGGAAAAAAAATCCATTGCCTATCACGAAGCCGGTCATGCCACTATCAGCTGGAAACTCCAATATGCGAATCCTTTGGTAAAAGTAACCATCGTACCCCGCGGCGAAGCGCTCGGCGCAGCCTGGTATTTGCCCGAAGAACGGCAGTTGACCAATGTGGAACACATGCTCGACGAAATATGCGCCACACTTGGCGGACGCGCCGCGGAAGAAATTTTCCTCGGACAAGTGTCCACCGGAGCGCTTAACGACCTGGAACGGGTAACTAAACGGGTGTATGCCATGGTCGCCTATTTCGGGATGAGCGACAAACTCCCCAATATAAGCTATTACGATTCTTCGGGAAATTCCGGTTATGGATTTACGAAGCCGTATAGCGAAAAAACGGCGGAACTTATTGATAAGGAAGCCGGTAAGATTATTTCCGAACAATACGAACGGGCAAAAAAGGTTTTAAAAGAAAACGCCGAAGGTCATAACCGCTTGGCTGGTTTGCTTATCGACCGCGAAGTTATTTTTGCCGAAGACGTGGAAAATATATTCGGTAAGCGTCCGTGGACGTCGAGGAACGATGAATTGATCGCGTTGAATGGACAGGAAACGCCGAAAGAAAACGAAACAACGGCATTGGAGAAAGAAAATAATCCCGAAGCCGGAAAAGAGAAAAAAGAGAAAAAGAAAGAAAAGAAAACGGTGGAGCTTGAACAACAGGAAAAAGCTTCTCCCAACCAAAAATAAATCGAAAATTTTAAATTTTAATTGGGACTATCTCGAAGGGGTTGTATTAAAAGCGCACAGTCCCGATAGCTATCGGGATCGTGTGCTAAAACACTTTTGAGACTCCTCCTTCTTCATTATATATGTCCAATTTTGTACAACGTACCATAAGCGGCGCGATTTTTATTTCTATTGTTATCGCGTCTATTTTACTTCATGTTTATACCTTTCTTGCTGTATTTGTTGTCCTTTGCGCATGGTCTGTCCGTGAATTTCAGCAACTTACGAATAAACTTCCCGATGTTAATGTGAACACTTGGGCTGCGGCTTTCGGAGGCGCCCTGTCTTTTCTTTGTTCTTACGTCTATGCTTCCGATATTTTTACTTATCAATGGATATACTCGTTATATATAGCTTACGTGGCGATTGTTTTTATTGCGGAATTGTTTCGTAAAGCGCCGAATCCGGTTAACAACTGGGCTTATTTTATTTTGGGGCAGATTTACGTAGCTCTTCCTTTTTCGCTGTTGAACTTCATCCTGTTCGCCGCCGGCTACAATCCGGTTATATTGCTTTCGGTTTTCATTATTATTTGGGTAAACGATACGGTAGCCTATCTTTTCGGGGTTACAATGGGCAAGCGCCGCCTGTTCGAGCGCATATCGCCTAAAAAGTCCTGGGAAGGATTTATCGGCGGGGCTTTGGGAACCCTTGCCACGGGTTATGTTTTTTCCTTGCTCATACCGGAATTAAGTTTGCTTCACTGGCTTATCCTTGCCGAAATCATTATTGTATTCGGCACCTTCGGCGATTTGACGGAGTCGCTCTTGAAGCGCACGCTCAATGTAAAAGATTCGGGCGACGCCATACCCGGACACGGAGGCTTACTTGACCGCTTCGACAGCATGTTGCTGGCTGCTCCTGCTGTTTTTGTGTACTTGACAATATTATTTAACTGATTAATCATGTTTTTATATATTCGTTCCTTGTTAGAATAGAAAATCTGAATTATGAGTATAAATTTTGACTCGATAAGAAGTTACAGGGATGAGGAAGTCCCCGGAGCGCTGCTGAAACTGACCGGAGAAAAACAGTTCATGAATCTTTTGAGTACGGTTTTTCCGCTGCTTCCCAAAGAGGTGCTAAAACACCGCCTGCTCAGTTTTCACACAGTTTCCGATTTTCAGAAGGGCATGGATTATCCCTTCCTGAAAGGGCTGGAAGAAACGAAGACAAAAGGGATAAAATTGCAGGGGCTGGAAAAAATCGATACGTCGAAATCCTGCCTGTATATTTCCAATCACCGCGATATTGTGCTCGATGCGGCGTTTTTCTGCATAAAACTAATCGACAACAATATGGATACGGTCGAAATTGCCATCGGCGATAATTTGCTGATATTTCCGTGGATCGAAAATCTGGTGCGGGTAAACAAAAGTTTTATTGTAAGAAGGGGATTAAACAGCCGCGAGATTCTGGAAAGTTCCCGCTTGCTGTCGTCTTATATCGCAAACGCCATTACAGAGCGGAATCAATCGGTGTGGCTCGCACAGCGCGAAGGACGCGCGAAAGATTCCGACGACCGCACGCAGGAAAGCCTGTTGAAAATGCTGAACATGTACGGAGACGGAAACTTTATCGAAAACCTGTGCCGCCTGAATATCGTTCCTTTAAGTATTTCTTACGAATACGATCCCTGCGACTATTTAAAAGCCAAAGAATTCCAGCAAAGACGAGACAATCCCGATTTTAAAAAGTCGCCCAAAGATGACTTGCTGAATATGCAGGTAGGCGTTATGGGCTATAAAGGGCGTGTGACTTATACTCTAACAGAATGTATAAACGATGAATTGACGGAAATGGCGGGGGAGGATTTATCCCGTAAAGAAGAAGTTTCATACACAGCGGCTCTGATCGACCGCCGGATACATTCCGGATATGTCATTTATCAGAGTAATAAAATCGCTTACGACTTGCTGACCGGCGAAAAACGTTTTGAAAGGGATTATACCGCGCTCGAACGTCTGGATTTTGAAAAATACATCCTGCTGCAAATCGGGAAAATCGATTTGGAACAAAAAGATGAAGCTTTTTTACGCCGGAAGTTGTTAAAAATGTATGCGAACCCGCTTGTCAACTATTTAGAAGCAATTGAAAAGCGTTGATTTCCATCGTTTTGTTGAAATATGTGTTAAAACAGAAACTTTAATGTTGTTTTTTGGACGGCAAAGTGTTACTTTTGTAAATTATTTGCAATTTAAAATACAAGTTGTTTATGAAAAAAATTACTTTTATATATTTGCTGTGTATTGTAACTGTAACTTTGTTTGTCCGGGGATTCGCGTCCGCGGCTCTCTTGTTTCCGGCACATGAGGACGGTCAAAAATGGCAACAGTTTGAAAACGCTTCCGCGCCGTCGTCGAAAACCGGTGCGGAACCCGTTAAAGAAACAAATACGGACACAAACGGAAATACGCCGGAAAGTTCTTTGAACGTTTACGTTTCGGGTAATACGCTGTATGTGAAAAATGTTGCAGAAGGCGCTGTGGTAGAGATTTACAATGTGCTCGGAAGCCGGATTCAGGCGTCCGCCGCGGTAAACGGACAGGTTGAATTCAACGATTTGGCAAAAGGCATTTATATTATACGGACAGGAAAGACAAGCAAAAAAATCGTATTGTAAAATCTTCGGACTTATTTTGGGCACATAGAATGCCTTACCCACCTCACACCTCTTCTTAGTCGAAATTCGAACTTCCGTACTTTTTTCACCCTTTTTGCGGAAAAAAGAGGGTTGATACGACCAATAATTATCCGTAATTTTACAGCGGTTTTCAACGACGGTCGTATTTTTTTTTCTTTGCAAAATTTACCAACTCAAAAATTATTATTCGTATGAAGTCTCATTTCCTTATTATTACAAAAAAAACGTTGTTCTGTTTAGTTCTTTCGTTTTACACCGCATCGAACTTCGCCGCGAGCGAACGTAATTTTCTTTCGGGACATAAAAGTCCAGATAGCATCCTGCCGCAT
The DNA here is from genome assembly GCA_031270425.1 of Prevotellaceae bacterium. Lineage (GTDB taxonomy): Bacteria > Bacteroidota > Bacteroidia > Bacteroidales > Paludibacteraceae > H1. The sequence goes on from JAISXQ010000055.1 coordinate 11,872, forward strand.
ATTGTTCTCAATCAAAAATGGATAACATATCCGCCTTATGCCGACCGGTCGGGCTGGGACGCCCTATTGAGCGAAAACAAAAAAATGATTATTTCCCGTGGCGAAAAACAGCTTAATTACGAGTGGAAGGTGATTAAAGCTACGGATTATTTTGAGTACGAACGTTCGGGCAACCGCAACATCATGGAAAACCCCAATTCGGCGAACAGTAACGCGCTTGCCGATTTGGCGCTCGCCGAACTTGCCGAAGGAAAGGGACGTTTTATCGACCAAATTATAAACGGCGTTTTTTACCAAACCGAACGGACTTCGTGGGTATTGTCGGCGCATCTTCCCGTTCAAAAATCGAAACGCTCCCTGCCCAGTTACACCGAACAAATCATAGATTTGGGTTCCGCCGAACTCGGAGCTTTCCTGGCGTGGATCTACTATTTCCTGCACGAAGAAATGGACAAAACCGACCCTGTCGTATCCCAGCGGCTGCGTGATGATATTTACCGCAAAATCATTCTCCCTTACCGGAACAACGACCGCTTTTGGTGGCAAGGTTTCCACCCGCGCGGAGACGGTATGGTAAACAATTGGAATCCGTGGTGCAATTTCAACGTTTTGCAGTGTATGCTACTGCTCGAAAACGATCCGGAACAGTTGAGTAAAGATATATACCGGACTATGACCTCGGTGGATAAATTCATCAATTACGTACATGCGGACGGAGCTTGCGAGGAAGGTCCGTCGTATTGGGGACATGCGGCGGGAAAACTGTACGATTACCTGCAACTGCTCCACAGGGCGACAAACGGCAATATTTCGCTTTTCGGCAATGAAATGATACGGAACATGGGCGAATATATTTCGCGAAGTTATGTTGGGAATAACTGGGTGGTGAATTTTGCCGATGCGTCCGCCAAATTCTCGGCAAACGGAGGACTGATAGACCGTTACGGCAAAGCGGTGAACAGCGAAGAAATGACGCGCTTTG
>JAISXQ010000092.1 GCA_031270425.1 Prevotellaceae bacterium
AATTTACGGCGGTACACGTCAATCGTGTAACTCAACGTGTGGAAAGTATAGAACGAAATGCCGACCGGTAAAATTAAATTCAACGTATGAGCCTGCATTTTCACGCCGAACAGCGAAAATGCATCAACAAACGCATTTACAAAAAAATCGTAATACTTGAATACGCCGAGAATACCGAAACAAATGGTACAACAAGCAATTAAAACTAATCGTTGAATTTTTAAACCCTTGAATTTTTGAATTAAAATTCCCGCGCCGTAGTTTGTCAGCGAGCAGACCAGAATCAGCGACAAATACCGCCAGTCCCACCACGCATAAAAGAAATACGAGGCGGCAAGCAGAAAAAGGTTTTGAATTTTTACATTTTTGCCCAAAGCCCAATAAATCAGGAAAACAAGGGGCATAAAAATAGCGAAGTCAATAGAATTGAACAGCATAAAATTGTTTGATCAAATAGAACAACAGCCTCTGCGCCTGTATTTATATATCGCATAAAAATGGAATACAAACAAAACACAAGCGTTTGTTGTCTATCACTTTGTTCCGTTTGGAAAATTGGGAATTTTCTAAATCAAAGTAATATCTTAAAACGTTTACGTAAATTTTAATATGTCTTTCCGCCGTCCGCCAACGTTTTGGCTCTGTGCGGAATTGGGTGCAAATGTAAAAAAAATATTTTAAATTAACAATAATTTAAAACAAATAATTTCCTCGACTGACGGAAGCTTACTGCCTTCGACTTCCGATATAGAATTAATCGTGCGGTAGCATGGGGAATTTTGATGTTTGTGAAAAAGATTGTACTTTTACAGGCAACTATTTTCTAAATAATGTCGATAAAAGATGAATTACAATGTATCATTCTTGGAAATGAATATGTTGGCAATGCAAACCAACTCAAAATCGTGCAAAATTTCCTTAGAGGAAATGCGCAAATCAGCTATGGAAGTCAAGACAAAAAGTTTGTCAAAAGACAAGAAGAAAAATATTTGATAAACTTTGCCGAAACCAACAATCTGTTTTATCCGGGCGAGATTTCTGAAAGAAATTTTGTTACCGAAGGTACAGAACAACAGGTTTACCGTTACAACGATTTTCAGGTTATAAAAACAAACGATTCTATTTTCTACGAAACGTGGTATGATTATTTCAATAATCTACTCGTTCACAACTATTTTTTTCCTGCCACTTCTTATGAATTTTCAGGGTTTTGCAAGAAAGGCGAAAAGCTGTTCGCCGTTGTCTGTCAGGATTTTATTGTTGCTACCGAGCCAACCGACCTTAATGCGGTAAAACAGTTTTTGGAATATAACGGTTTTCACAACATCCGCAACAACGATTATTATAATGCTGAACTCGGAATAATTTTTGAAGACCTTCACGACGAAAATGTGCTTTCGCGCAACCGGGCATTATTTTTCATTGATACCATTTTTTACCTTACCGGCTACTCTTTTTAGTAATACCGGCACATATTCTCATAAAAAACGTAAATATAGCTTTCTCCTGCCTTTGTCTCTGAAAAAACTTCAATTTCAAACCTGAAATACGGAATTAATCGCGTTTTTTATGTAAGTTTGCACTTCAAAATTTAAAAACCATTTGTAAGGTTCAAAAAACATCATGATTAAAATTACATTCCCCGACGGTTCGGTGCGCGACTACGCGCAAGGTACAACCGGACTGCAAGTGGCTGAAAGCATCAGCCCGCGACTGGCACAAGAGGTGCTGTCTGTTAGTGTTAACGGTAAAATTTGGGATTTAACCCGCCCCATCGAAGAGGATGCGAACGTCAAACTCCACAAGTGGAACGACGAAGAGGGCAAATATGCTTTCTGGCACTCGTCGGCGCACTTGATGGCGGAAGCGTTGCAGGAACTCTATCCCAACACGAAATTCGGTATCGGTCCGCCGATAGAAAACGGCTTTTATTACGACGTGGATACCGGCGACCAAGTGATAAAAGAAGGCGACCTGGCGGCTATCGAGGCTAAAATGCAGGAACTTGCCACCCGCAAGTCGGCATACGTCCGCAAGGAAGTGAGCAAGGCGGACGCCCTTGCATACTTTACGGCAAAAGGCGACGAATACAAGCTGGAACTGATCGACGGTTTGGAAGACGGTACGATTACTTTCTATACGCAGGGCGACTTTACCGACCTTTGTCGCGGGCCGCACTTGCCCGATACGGGCGAAATAAAAGCCGTAAAACTGCTCAACGTTGCCGGAGCTTACTGGCGCGGCGACGAAAAGCGCAAAATGCTTACCCGTATTTACGGAATTACCTTTCCGAAGAAAAAAATGCTCGATGAATACCTTGTTTTGCTCGAAGAAGCCAAAAAACGCGACCACCGCAAAATAGGAAAGGAACTGGAACTTTTCGCTTTTTCCGAAACGGTAGGAAAAGGCTTACCCCTGTGGCTGCCTCGCGGGACGGCGCTCCGCCTGCGTCTGGAAGACTTCCTGAAAAAGATACAACGCCGTTTCGACTATCAGCAGGTAATCACGCCGCACATCGGAAACAAACAGCTTTACGTTACTTCGGGGCACTACGCCAAATACGGCAAGGATTCTTTCCAGCCGATACATACGCCCGAAGAAGGCGAGGAATACCTGTTGAAACCGATGAACTGCCCGCACCACTGCGAGATTTACAAGGTAAAACCGCGTTCGTACAAAGACCTTCCGCTTCGTCTGGCGGAGTTCGGCACGGTGTACCGCTACGAACAAAGCGGCGAATTGCACGGTTTAACCCGCGTTCGCAGTTTTACGCAGGACGACGCGCATATTTTCTGCCGTCCCGACCAATTGAAAAACGAGTTCCTGAAAGTAATGGACATTATTTTCATCATTTTCAAGGCGTTGGATTTCGAGAATTTTGAAGCGCAGATTTCCCTCCGCGACTCCGAAAACCGTGAAAAATACATCGGATCGGACGACAACTGGGAAAAAGCCGAGAACGCTATTATCGAAGCCTGCGCCGAAAAAGGACTGAAAGCCCGCATTGAATACGGCGAAGCCGCTTTCTACGGTCCGAAACTCGATTTTATGGTAAAAGACGCTATCGGACGCCGCTGGCAGCTGGGAACCATACAGGTTGACTACACCCTGCCCGAACGTTTCGAGCTGGAATACACCGGCGAGGACAACCAAAAACACCGTCCGGTAATGATACACCGTGCGCCTTTCGGTTCGATGGAGCGTTTCGTGGCGGTATTAATCGAACATACTGCCGGAAAATTCCCGCTGTGGCTCACGCCCGACCAGGTAGTAATTCTTCCTATCAGCGAAAAATTCAACGATTATGCTTACAAAACAGGAAAACAGTTAAACGCACAGGATGTTCGCGTAACCATCGACGACCGGAACGAAAAAA
>JAISXQ010000110.1 GCA_031270425.1 Prevotellaceae bacterium
ACCTGAAACCGGGCGATTATTACGTCCGCCTGTTTATCGACGAAAACGGAAACGGCGTATGGGATACCGGAGAGTTGGCTTCGAGGCGGCAACCTGAACAGGTATATTACTATCCTAAAAAGCTGACGCTGATGGCGAACTGGGAATTTGAAGAAACCTGGGAACTGGGAACAAGCGAAGTTCTCAAACAAAAGCCCGAAGCGCTGAAAAAGGACGCGGCGAAGGAAACGAAGTGATTTATGACAGTTCCACCCATTTGCGTGCATTAACAAATGCTTCCACCCAAGGCGTGATTTGGTCGCTGTTTTTACGCTCTTGCGGATAATGCGCCCACTGCCAGGGGAAAATAGCCCGTTCAGGGTGGGGCATCATAGCCAGATGGCGACCGTCGGCGGAACAAATGCCGGCAACGTTATAGTCCGAACCGTTCGGATTTGCCGGATAGCCCTCATACGAGTACTTCGCGATAATATGATAATCCGTTTCTGCTTTCGGCAGGTAGAATTTACCTTCGCCGTGCGCCACCCAAACACCCAGTTTACTGCCTGCCAAAGAGCCGAACATCACCGAATGGTTTTCGGGAATCGTAACTCCGATAAATTCCGATTCAAACTTGTGCGAATTGTTATGTAACATGCGCGAACGTACATCGTGTTCGGGATTTACCAAATTCAACTCAACCATTAATTGGCAGCCGTTACAGACGCCGAGGCTCAACGTATCCTTCTGTTTATAAAAATTATCGAGCGCCTGTTTGGCTTTTTCGTTATACAGGAAGCCGCCCGCCCATCCTTTGGCTGAACCCAGCACGTCGGAGTTTGAAAAGCCCCCGCAGAAAACAATCATCTTTACGTTTTCCAATGTTTCGCGCCCGCTTGCCAAATCGGTCATGTGCACGTCTTTCACATCGAAACCTGCCAGATACAGGGCATAAGCCATTTCGCGGTCGCCGTTCGTGCCTTTGTCGCGGATAATGGCGGCGACTGGTCGCGAGACGAGGCAGTCCTCGTCTCTATGTTGCGAAATGCCGAATTGCGAAAATTTTCCTTTAAATGATTCGTTACATGTAAATTCAAGCGGCTGTTTTTTATAATTTTTGAAACGGGCTTCGGCGCAAGTTTCCCTGCTTTGCTTGCGGTCGAGCTGGTAGGATGTATAATACCAGGCATCGCGCAGTTCGTTTATCGAGAAGGAATAAGCGTCTTTCTTCCGGCTGATTTCCAAGCGGCGTTCATCTATGGGAACAGCTATTTGGGCAAAGCCGACGCCATTTTCGCCGAGCAGTTTTTCTACGGCTTTTTTATCTTTCCCTTTTACCTGAATCAGTACGCCCGGATTTTCGGCAAAAAGAATATGTACCGGCGACGTTTCGGCTATCGCATCCAACTTCACGTTCAATCCGCCGTTTACGTTGGCAAAACACATTTCGAGTAAGGCCGTCAGCATACCGCCTTCCGAAATATCGTGTCCGGAAAGGATAAGATTCTTTTTTATCAGTTCCTGAATGCTTTCAAATGCCGATTTAAAATAATCTGCATCTTTTACCGCAGGCGCTTCGCCGCCGACTTTATTCAACGTTTGCGCCAATACCGAGCCGCCGAGTTTGTGGCTGTCGAACGAAAAATCAACGTAATAAACGGCAGTATCCTTATCGTTCACCAAAACCGGACTCACCGTTTTTTTTACATCCGACACTTCGGCTCCGGCGGAAATAATCACCGTTCCGGGCGAGAAAACTTTTTCGCCGCCGTATTTCTGCGTCATCGAAAGGCTGTCCTTTCCTGTCGGAATGTTAATTCCCAAGGAACATGCAAAATCGCTGCAAGCTTCCACCGCTTTATAAAGGCGGGCGTCTTCTCCGGGGTTCTTGCAGGGCCACATCCAGTTGGCGCTGAGCGAAACGCTTTCCAATCCGTCGGCAAGCGGCGCCCATACAATATTGGTCAAGGCTTCGGCAATAGCCAAAACAGAGCCTGCTTCGGGGTCGATCAACGCCGCCAAAGGCGCATGTCCGATAGACGTGGCAATACCCGCTTTCCCGCGATAATCCAACGCGACAACGCCCAAGTTGTTCAGCGGCAACTGAATTTCGCCGGCGCATTGCTGCATGGCGATTTTTCCGGTAATGGAACGGTCGACTTTATTCGTCAACCAGTCCTTACAAGCTACCGATTCCATTTGCAACACATTCAGAATATATTCCTGCAACTTTTCTTCCGAAATCTCAGGCGCAGAAAAATTTTCTTCAACCGTGTTGTCTGTTATAATTGTGCGAGGCGGTTTGCCTATCAGGTAGGATAGTTGCAAATCAATAGGATTATGTCTGTTCTTAACAGCTAATTCCTTCAAACAGGTATGTAATGAAGGATAAGCAGTTTGTACTCCCGCATTATTCTCCCCTTTCAGAGGGTTGGGGGGCAAGAATGTTAATCGCATGTCGTCGGTCGTCTCGCCCACAACATATATCGGTGCGCGTTCGCGTTCGGCAATCCGCTGTATCTGTTCGAGATCTTTTTCTTTTATCAACAAACCCATACGCTCCTGACTTTCGTTGCCGATAATTTCTTTGGCGCTCAACGTTGGGTCGCCGACAGGGAGTTTCGAAATGTCGATTATGCCTCCGGTCGATTCGACCAGTTCCGACAGGCAATTCAAATGCCCGCCCGCTCCGTGGTCGTGTATGGAGACAATCGGGTTGTCGTCCGACTCGGCTAATGTGCGGATAACGTTCGACACGCGCTTTTGCATTTCGGGATTGGCACGCTGTACGGCGTTTAGTTCGATAACATTATCGTAAACACCCGTATCGACCGACGAAACTGCGCCGCCGCCCATGCCGATGCGGTAATTGTCGCCGCCCATTACAACGACTTTTTCGCCCGGTTCGGGCTTGCCTTTCAAGGCGTCGCGCCGCGAACCGAAACCAACGCCGCCGGCAAGCATGATAACTTTATCGTATCCGTATTTTTTACTGTTTTCCTCATGTTCAAAAGTAAGCAGCGAACCGCAGATAAGCGGCTGACCGAATTTATTCCCGAAATCGGACGCTCCGTTGGAAGCTTTTATAAGTATTTGTTCCGGCGTTTGGTAGAGCCATTTGCGGGCTTTACTGTTTTGTTCCCAAGTGCGAAGGCTCGACCTCTCCTCCAACCCATCCCCGCGACTTGTCCCGCTAAGGCGGGAAGGGAGGGGAGAAAGACGCGGATAACTTGTCATATATACCGCCGTTCCGGCAATCGGCAGGCTCGCTTTTCCACCGCCGAGGCGGTCGCGGATTTCGCCGCCTGTGCCGGTTGCTGCGCCGTTGAAAGGTTCTACGGTTGTTGGAAAATTATGCGTCTCGGCTTTTAGCGAAATAACCGATTCAATTTCTTTTGTTTCAAAAAAATCCGCTTTATCGCCCGAAGCGGGAGCAAATTGTTCTATTTTTGGACCGGCATTAAAGGCTACGTTGTCTTTATAAGCCGAAACTAATTTGTTCGGGTTTTCTTCCGACGTTTTTTTTATCCATTTAAACAGCGACAATTCTTTTTCTTCGCCGTCGATAACGAACTGTCCGTTGAATATTTTGTGCCGGCAGTGCTCCGAGTTTACCTGCGAAAAGCCGAAAACCTCGCTGTCGGTCAGTTTACGCCCGATTTTTTCACTTACGCCGTTCAGATATTCAACTTCATCAACATTCAAAGCCAAGCCTTCCTTTTCGTTGTAGGCGGCAATATTTTCGATATAAATTACCGGTTCGGGCTGTTTGTCTATGGTAAATAAATCCTGTCCGAGACCGGTATATATGCGTTGCAGCATGGGGTCGTAGTTCAACGCGCCTTTTTCGGACGGCAATACGGAAAGCGGCTCGAAAGTTTCTATGCGAAGAATACCGCCGATTCTCATGTTTTGAGTAATTTCAACGGCATTCGTACTCCACGGAGTAATCATTTCGCGTCGCGGTCCGACGTAGTTTCCATCTACTGTTTTCTGCGAAAGCGGCGCCGCCTCGCTAAAAAGCCATGTTAATTTTTGGATGTCGGCGTCCGGAAGCGGACTGTTCGACTGTACGGCATAAATCTGTTGTGAAGAGCTTCGAAAAAATTGAATCATTTTTTTATTGATTTTCAGAAGTATTGTAGACGGAAATTTACTTTCCCGCCGCAAAGATAGTAATTTCGGTCGGGTTGAAAAAGAGGGGCAAAAAGAGAGTTATCAACAAAGAAGGCAAGCCTCTGCTATTGTGCGAATCCTTTCGCGCGGGTTTGTAACCATACAATTACATAATAAAAAAGACAGCTTTTTATGTGTTTAGATGTTGTTCCCACAAAAACACAACGTTCGCAACGGAATACTTCGTATTCTTTGTGCCTTTGCGGGATGTCTTATATTCTTTGTTCTTTGCTCTTTGTTCTTCGGTCTTGACTCTTCATTAAAAACTTTCAAAAATTTTGTGTAAGTTTGCACCTCACAAAAAACGATATAAAAACTTTCACTTTTTATGGAACTTGCAAGCAAATACAATCCTGCTGAAATTGAGTCGGAATGGTATGAATATTGGTTGAGAAACGGATTTTTCCGTTCCGTGCCCGACGACAATCGCGAACCTTATACTATTGTTATTCCGCCGCCTAACGTAACCGGAGTGCTGCACATGGGGCACATGTTGAACAATACGATTCAGGATGTATTGGTGCGTCGCGCCCGTATGCAGGGGAAAAATGCCTGCTGGGTTCCGGGAACCGACCACGCTTCCATTGCCACCGAAGCGAAAGTTGTCGCTAAGTTAGCTTCCGAAGGCATTAAGAAATCCGATTTGACGCGCGAAGAATTTTTGAAACACGCTTGGGATTGGACGCATAAACACGGCGGAATCATCCTCGAACAGCTGAAAAAACTCGGCGCAAGTTGCGATTGGGATAGAACGGCTTTCACAATGGACGAGAAACGTTCGGAAAGCGTGCTGAAAGTTTTTTGCGATTTGTACGAAAAAGGGAAGATTTACCGCGGCGTGCGTATGGTCAACTGGGATCCAAAGGCGCAAACCGCTTTGTCGGACGAGGAAGTTATTCATAAAGAAGTAAATGGAAAATTGTACTATTTAAAGTACAAAATAGTCGGAGAAAACGGTTATGCGGCAGTTGCCACCACCCGCCCCGAAACAATATTTGGAGATATTGCGGTCTGTATCAACCCGAATAATCCGAAAACCGCTACTCTCAAAGGCAAAAAACTGATTGTTCCGGTATGCAATCGCGAAGTTCCGGTTATTGAAGACGAATATGTAGATGTGGAATTCGGAACGGGTTGTTTGAAAGTTACCCCTGCCCACGATGTGAACGACTACATGCTGGGCGAAAAGTACAATTTGGAAGTTATCGATATATTTAACGATAACGGAACGCTGAATAAACATGGCTTGCAATACGAAGGCATGGATCGTTTTGATGTGCGGAAACAAATCGAAAAAGATTTGGAAGCCGCGGGATTGCTCGAAAAAGTGGAAGCATACACGAACAAAGTCGGTTTTTCCGAGCGCACAGACGTGCCTATCGAGCCAAAACTTTCCATGCAGTGGTTTTTGAAAATGAAGGAAATATCCGAACCTGCCCTAAAAGCGGTGATGGAAGACGATATACAACTCTATCCGCCAAAGTTCAAGAATACCTACCGTTATTGGATGGAAAACGTGAAAGACTGGTGTATTTCGCGACAATTGTGGTGGGGACACCGTATTCCGGCTTACTTCCTGCCCAAAGGCGGTTTTGTGGTAGCATTAACCAAAGAAGAAGCCTGCGAAAAAGCACGGAAAACGGTCGATTACTCTTTCTCCATTGACGAACTGTGTCAGGACGAAGATTGCCTCGACACTTGGTTTTCGTCGTGGTTGTGGCCTGTTTCTGTTTTTGATGGCATAAATCAGCCTGATAATGAGGAGATTAATTATTATTATCCTACCAACGATTTGGTTACGGGACCCGATATAATTTTCTTTTGGGTGGCGAGAATGATAATGGCGGGCGAGGAATACCGCCACAAAGAACCTTTTAAAAACGTCTATTTCACAGGTATTGTAAGAGATAAACTGGGCAGAAAAATGTCGAAACAACTCGGCAATTCGCCCGACCCGATTGAGCTGATGAACCGCTACGGCGCAGACGGCGTGCGAATGGGAATGTTACTTTCCGCACCCGCCGGCAACGACGTCCATTTCGACGAAGCGTTGTGCGAACAGGGACGGAATTTCTGCAATAAAATTTGGAATGCCTTGCGGCTTGTAAAAGGTTGGGAAGTTGGAAACGATGATGTAATTCCTGAAAATGAAGTTGCAATTGAATGGTTTAACGCTATGTTGCAAAAAACAATTCGTGAAGTTGATGATTTATTTGATAAATACCGTCTTTCCGAGGCATTAATGCTAATTTATAAACTTTTTTGGGACGAATTTTCGGCTTGGTATTTGGAAATTATTAAACCCGAATTTGGCAAACCGATCGACAGTCATACTTATAATATGACAATAGAATTTTTTGAAACGTTGTTAAAACTGTTGCACCCGTTTATGCCGTTTATTACGGAAGAACTTTATCACGCATTGAACGACTATGATAGCAATGGAGATGAAACCATTATGAATCAATCAATAACAAAGCTTGATTATAGTATTGAATTTATAGAAGGTTTTGAAACGGCAAAAGAAATTATTACAAATATCCGTAATATTCGCGCCTCAAAAAATATTTCGCCGAAAGAAAAATTAACCTTGCAAATCAAAGGCGGACACAATATTGAGTACGATTTAGTGATTAATAAATTGGCAAATGTCGCTATTGAATTTGTAAAAGAAAAATCGGCAGGCGTGGTTTCCTTTATGGTTGGCACTTGCGAATATGCCGTACCTGTTGGAAATCTGATAAATGCAGATGAGGAAATTAAGAAAATGCAATCCGAAATCGCGTATCTCGAAGGTTTCTTAACATCGGTGAATGCCAAACTTTCGAACGAAAAATTCGTTGCCAATGCCAAACCCGAAGTAGTGGAAGCCGAACGCAAGAAAAAAGCCGACGCCGAAAGTAAAATCGCTGCGTTGCAAGAAGGTATCGCAACGTTGAAGAAGAAGTAAGAAAGTTCAATGTTTTGATAATCAGAATATTTTTCAATAAAACTAAAATAATTACGGCAAAACTTGCACGAACAAAAATAAAAGTATAATTTTGCACACTGTTTTTTGAGAAAAAAATAACAACGATAAAAAGATATAGAAATGTCAAAGATTTGTCAAATTACCGGTAAAAAAGCGATGGTAGGAAACAATGTTTCGCACTCAAAGCGCCGTACAAAGAGAACTTTCGATGTAAACCTGTTTACGAAAAAGTTTTACTGGGTTGAGCAAGACATGTGGATCAGCTTAAAAATTTCTGCCGCCGGGTTACGCACAATCAATAAAATAGGCTTGGATGCTGCCATTAAAAAAGCAGCCGAAAAAGGCTGTCTATACGCATAAAAATTAAGGAGGAAAGCAAAAATGGCGAAAAAAACAAAAGAAGCAAGAGTCCAGGTGATATTGGAATGCACCGAACATAAGGAAAGCGGTATGCCCGGTACGTCGCGTTATATTACTACGAAAAATAGAAAGAATACGACCGGACGTCTGGAATTGAAAAAATACAATCCGATCCTTAGAAAAGTAACAGTACATAAAGAAATTAAATAAACGAGGACTGAATTATGGCAAAGAAAGCGGTTGCGTCCATGCGTAAAGGAGAAGGACGCGGATTTGCAAAGGTTATTAAAATGGTGAAATCGCCCAAAACCGGAGCATACGTATTCCACGAAGAAATAGTTATCAACGAGCAAGTAAAAGATTTTTTGGCAAAATAAGTCCGGAAAGTCCATATCATATTATACAATCAAATCCTCTCACTACTAAAAATGAGAGGATTTTTTGTTCTGCGCCGGAAAAGTCGTAATTTTGAACTCGGAAAGAGATTCGTAAACGGGTAAACAGAT
>JAISXQ010000222.1 GCA_031270425.1 Prevotellaceae bacterium
TGTTACGTAAGGATTTAGGTGTAAAAGTAGTGCAAGCCGAAGACGAAATAGCGGGAATATCGACGGCTATCGGAGCTTCTTTCGCGGGTTCACTGGCGGCGACAAATACTTCCGGTCCCGGGCTCGCGTTGAAAGCCGAAGCTATCGGACTGGCAATTATGGCGGAGCTTCCTTTGGTAATAATCGACGTGATGCGCGGAGGTCCCTCAACCGGACTGCCGACCAAAACGGAACAAACCGACCTGAATCAGGCGCTCTACGGACGAAACGGCGAAAGTCCGCTGGTAGTCATGGCTGCCGACACTCCGGCAAATTGTTTCCATTACGCCTTTATGGCAAGTAAAATAGCATTGGAACACATGACGCCCGTCATCCTGCTGACCGATTCGTTTATCGGGAACGGAACTTCGCTGTGGAAACTACCCAAACTGGAAGAACTTCCCGAAATACGCCCCCATTACGCTACGAAAGAGTTGAACGGCAACTATAAAGCGGTAACACGCGACGAAGAAACAAAAGTCCGCTACTGGGCAGTACCCGGAACAGAAGGCTTCGAACATCGCAACGGAGGTCTGGGAAAAGATTACGTTACCGGAGCTATTTCGACCGATTCGTTGAACCACGAAAAAATGGTTGAAACCCGCAAACTGAAAATCGACAACGTCGCGGCGTCTATTCCCAAGTTAAAAATACAGGGGGACGCCGACGGCGATGTGCTTCTTGTCGGCTGGGGAAGCGTTTACGGGCATTTGCTCGATGCAGTGGAACAAGCCAACAAACAAGGCTACAAAACGGCATTGGCGCATTTCAACTACATCCTGCCGCTTCCCGAAAATACGCAGGAAGTTTTCGACCGTTTCAACGGTAAAAAAATCGTGGTATGCGAACTGAACAACGGACAATTCGCAAGTTACCTGAAAACAAAAATCAGCGGACTCAACCTGCTGCAATACAACAAGGTGCAGGGACAGCCTTTTACCGTACACGAAATAGTTGATTTAGTTCAGAGTTTATAGTTTGGAGTTTATAGTTTGGAGTTTATAGTTTATAGTTTATAGTTTATAGTTTATAGTTTATAGTTATGGAAAATACAACAACCGCAGCATATACGGCAAAAGATTTCAAAAGCGACCAATACGTGCGCTGGTGTCCGGGATGTGGCGATCATGCCATTGTAAACGCCTTGCAACGATCGATGGCTGAAATAGGCGTTGCACCGCACAACATTGCGGTAATTTCCGGTATCGGATGTTCGTCGCGCCTGCCTTATTACATGAAGTCCTACGGTTTCCACACCATACACGGAAGGGGTGCGGCAATTGCCACCGGAGTTAAAGTTGCCAATCCGCAACTCGCGGTATGGCAGATTACCGGCGACGGCGACTGTCTGGCTATCGGAGGAAACCACTTTATACACAGCGTGCGCCGCAATATCGACATAAACGTGGTACTGTTCAACAATCAGATATACGGATTGACAAAAGGTCAGTACTCCCCAACCACTAAGAAGGGAACTTTTACCAAATCCTCTCCATTCGGAACGGTAGAACGTCCTTTCCGTCCGGCGGAACTGACCTTCGGGGCACGCGGCACGTTCTTTGCCCGCTCTTTGGATGTGGATATAAAAACGGTACAGTCCGTAATGACAAGCGCGGCGAAACACAAGGGAACGTCCGTTATCGAAATGCTGGTAAACTGCATTATTTTCAACAACGGGGCGCACGGCTGGCTGGCTGAAAAGGAATTCCGCGCCGACCGTACCATATTGCTGGAACACGGTAAGCCGATGATTTTCGGGAAGGATAACGATAAAGGATTAGTGGCAGAAGGATTTAACCTGAAAGTGGTTACGATAGGTGAAAACGGCGTTACGGAAAAGGACCTCCTTGTCCACGACGCGAAAACGGAAGATACGACCCTGCACCTGAAACTTGCCATGATGGAAGGTCCCGGCTTTCCTATCGCTATGGGAGTTATCCGCGATGTGGAAGCCGAATCATACGACGAAGCCGTTGTCAATCAAATAAAAGGAGTGCAGGCTCAAACTTCGATACGAACTTTCGACGATTTGCTCGAAAGCTGCGAACACTGGGATTTGTAAAAACGATAATTTAACCCTACTTGTCGGGGAGTACCCCAAGAGCGTTGGCGCGGTTGGCGGATATTTGAGTGCGAAATAATCTTTGTTTTCGTTAAACGGTTCTGTTTTTGACGCTGCAAAAAATAAAAGGCATTGATTTTCAATGCCTTTTATTGTAAATTGTTGTCCCACCAGGATTCGAACCTAGACTGACTGAACCAAAATCAGGAGTGCTACCATTACACCATGGGACAATCGCCATTTGCTTTTTATCTCAAAAGCGGTGCAAAGATACAACGCTTTTTCCTTTCTGTCAAATTTTTCATGTAAAATAATTTAACGGAAACCGGAAATTTATTCGGCTATCAGCAAAAAATAATTCTTTTTCCCTTTTTGGATCAGCAAATATCTATCGTTAAGTAATTGATTATCAAAAATCAATTCATCCTGATTTTCCAAACGGCTTTTATTAACGCTTACGCCTCCGGCTTGCACCATTTTTCGCATTTCGCCTTTCGAGGGAAATACGGCGGCTGCGTCCGTAAGCAATTCTATCGCTTTCGCACCATTTTTCAGTTCTGTTCTCGGAACATTAAATTGTGGCACGCCTTCAAAAACCGCCAGCAATGTTTCCTCGTCCAAGCGTTTCAGAGCGTCGGACGTGGCGTTTCCGAACAAGATATTCGACGCTTCCACAGCTGCATCGTAATCTTCCTGCGAATGTACCATTACGGTTATCTCCTGCGCCAGACGGCGTTGCAAGATACGCAAGTGAGGCGTTTGCTTGTGTTCGGCAATCAGCGCGTCTATTTCCTCTTTGCTTATGGCGGTAAATATTTTAATGTATTTTTCAGCGTCCGCGTCGCTTACGTTCAGCCAAAACTGATAGAACTTGTACGGCGACGTATAACGGCGGTCGAGCCATACGTTT
>JAISXQ010000201.1 GCA_031270425.1 Prevotellaceae bacterium
CACATCATCACATCATCAAATCAGCACATCATCACATCATCAAATCAGCACATCATCACATCATCAAATCTATTGTGCCTATTGTGATTTATATCTAATCAGAACTATAAACTTTAAACTATAAACTATTGTGTCCTATTGTGCCTATTGTGCCTATTGTGCCTATTGTGGTTTTTGTGGTTTTTGTATTTTTTGTCATGTCCTAAGAAATTTCCATTAAAAATAACAGAACAACGACGTCGCCTTTCCACAATTATTTAAAAGCAACCGCTTTTATCAGTTTATTTTCCTTTTTCAGTTCGTTCGCGATGTTGTCGATCACCCCGTTGATAAACGTGGCGCTTTTTTCGGTGCTGTAACTTTTCGAGATTTCAATGTATTCGTTCAGCGTTACATTGAGCGGGATGGTGGGGAAATGAATCAGTTCCGCCAGCGCTATTTCCATAATAACAATATCCATAAACGCGATCCTGTCCAATTCCCAGTTCCGGGTGTGTTTGTCTATCAGCTCGCGGTATTCCGTATTGTTGCTTAATACGCTGCGCAACAGTTTCCGTGCAAAATCGGAATCTTCTTCGTCTTTAAACATCGGCAGAAGTTCTTGCCGGTCGGCTTTCGTTTCGTCGAAACGTTTGATGGTCTTTATAATAAAACTGGCGACGATTTCAATATCGTCCGTCCAGTAAATACTTTGTTCCTCCAAAGAGTTATCCAGGGCTTCGTTAGCCAGAATTACCTTTTTGTATATCGTGCGCCAGAGGTCTTTGTCGGCATTATAACTCTTTTCCGCGGGCGCTTTCATATATTCCGCATAAAAATCGGTCGCGATGATTTCTTCGTACAGTTCTTTAATAATGTCCTGTTCGTTTTCCCACGACAGTTTTTTCGCTTTCAAATATTCATTTAGCGTTTTATTTACAGCCAGTTGGGCAACAAATTTATTGTCGATAAAGCGGGTATTCGGATTGAGATCTTCGGCGGCAGGACGCAGTTTGTTCCGTTTGGCGTCGATGCGCAAAGCTGCATATCTTGTTATTTCGATGGATAGGGCAAAAAGGTGGATGTAGAGGTCGTAGGTTTTTTCGATGCTGAAAAACAGCTCTTTTTCGACTGCGGACGGGTTTTTTCCGTCGCTTTTATAATAGGAGTACAAGATTTGTACAATCTTGATGCGTATTAATATTCGATTAATCATAAAAAGGATATGAACGCTTTTTTTTAAATTCGGCACAAAGGTATATCTTTTTTTGCTTATACCAAGCTAAAATAAGGTTTTGTATCAAGAAAAAAAGCGGCGTTCCGACGCGAAAGCACAAATTTTTGTTTCCTATTGCAAATAATTAAAAAAAAAGAACTCCTATATTAAAGTATTTCCGCTAATTTCATTCAACTTTGTATCGGCGTCTAAAACAATATTGTTATGACTAAAAAAACGAAAATAATACTCCTTGCCGTCCTGGCATTGCTGATTGCCGGAATGATATTCTTTCCGTCGATAAAAAGGCTTTTTTCACCGAAAGAGCAATCCCCGCAACAAACAAGCGCGGCGCAGGGAAGATCCGCGAGAAGCCGGCTTCCGCTCAACGTTAATACTCAGGTGCTTGAATACGAGACACTGAACGACATGTTCCGCACAAGGGGTTTCCTCTTGCCCGACGAGGAGGTCGACCTTTCTTTTGAAACTTCGGGAAAAATAACGGATATTTATTTCAAAGAGGGCGCTGCCGTTCAAAAAGGACAGTTGCTTGCCAAGGTAAACGACAAACCCCTGCAAGCCGAACTCAAAAAAATAGAATCCCAAATGCCTCTGGCGCAGGAACGCGTGAAACGGCAGGAAGCGCTGTTGAAAAAAGACGCGGTAAGCCAGGAAGCCTACGAGTCGGTTGCGACAGAACTCGAAAAACTGAAAGCCGACGTGGAACTGGTGAAAGCCCGCATAGCGCAAACCGAACTGCGCGCGCCTTTCGACGGAATAATCGGTTTGCGGCAGGTAAGCGAGGGAGCTTACGCCTCGCCTGCGACCATCGTATCGCATCTGACCAAGATTTCGCCGTTGAAAATCGAATTTTCGGTTAACGAAAAACAGGCGGACGATATAAAGCCCGGAACAAAACTTCAATTTACGCTCGACGGCAGCATGAAAACCTATCAGGCGGAAGTATATGCCGTAGAAACCAATCTGGAACGGCAGACCCTCACGCTCAAAGCCCGCGCATACTATGCCAATGCCGATAAAAAACTGAAACCCGGACACTCGGTAGCCATCGAAACCAACATACGCGAAATAAGCAATACCCTTGTAGCTCCCGCTATTTCCATTATTGCCGAAATGGGGCGCGACATCGTTTATGTGTACCGCGGCGGGAAAGCGCGGCGCGTAGAAGTTAAAAAAGGACTTCGCACAGCGTCGTCCGTACAGATTTTAAGCGGTTTGCAGCAAGGCGACACGTTGATAACAAGCGGCGTTATGCAGTTGCGCGACGGTCTTGCGGTGGAAATAGCGGATTTGCAGTAATAACACTCTCAAACAAAAACAAAAATGAATAAACAATTAAAAATTGCCTTGGTGGCTCACGACCAGCGTAAGGCGGATATGGTGGAATGGGCGCTTTACAATGCCGGAATGTTGTCGAAACATCAACTGATCTGTACCGGAACCACGGGAACTTTGATTGGCGAGGCTTTCCGTGAAAAAGGAATCGACGCCGATATTACCTGCATGAATTCGGGACCGATGGGCGGCGATGCGGAAATAGCCGCTTTGGTAGTCCGCAAACAGATCGACCTCGCCGTATTCCTGATTGACGATTTGAACGCGCAACCCCACGAAGCCGATATTCAAATGTTGCTGCGCCAGTGCCGGATACATAATGTGCCCATCGCCTGCAACCGTTACAGCGCCGATTTGATGATTACCAGTACGCTGTGGGACGACGACAGCTACATTCCGTCTCTTCCCCGCTACGTAAAGTTCAAACGGAATTAGAAAAGGAAGGAGAATAAACCACAATAGGCACAATAGATTATTGAAACAAAACCGCAAGAAACTGTAACGTTGCATTGTCCTGTCCCCCTTCAGGGGTTAGGGGTTCTCTTCTTGGCGGTTATTTTTCCCACCCCGCAACCAACTTA
>JAISXQ010000226.1 GCA_031270425.1 Prevotellaceae bacterium
ACTGAATGCAAAGCACGACATGGCGTTAGTGGATGAAATTCATTTTACGAACGTAATCTACAACTTGATGGACAACGCGCTGAAATATTCGGATAAACCGTTGCTCCTCACTATCGAAACGAAAAATGAAAAGGACAATATCCTGATTAGTATTGAGGACAATGGAATTGGAATCAATAAAGAAGATTTAAAACGCATTTTCGACAAATTCTACCGTGTTTCCACCGGTAATCTTCACAACGTAAAGGGATTCGGGCTCGGATTGGCTTACGTTAAAAAGATTGTCAACGAACACAAAGGAATTATAAAAGTTGAAAGTGAAATTAATCTTGGAACTAAGTTTACAATCATTATACCAATTTTAAAAGATTACAATTATGACTGACGAAAAAGTAAAAATTCTATTATGCGAAGACGACGAGAACCTGGGTATGCTGTTGCGCGAGTATCTGCAAACGAAAAGCTACGACGTTGATTTACAACCCGACGGAGAAGCCGGTTACAAAGCATTCTCGAAAAACAAATACGACCTGTGCGTTTTTGATGTGATGATGCCTAAAAAAGACGGATTTGCGCTGGCTTCCGACATCCGCGCGGTAAACTCCGAAGTTCCGATTATTTTTCTGACGGCAAAATCCCTGAAAGAAGATATTCTTCAAGGCTTTAAGCTGGGCGCTGACGACTATTTGTCGAAACCTTTCAGCATGGAAGAATTGTTGTACCGCATCGAATCGATTTTACGCCGCGTGAAAGGGAAAAAATCAAAAGACGTTGTGATATATCAAATCGGGGAATTTGTATTCGATTCCCAAAAACAACTTCTGTCGCATGGCGGTAATTCGAAAAAACTTACGACAAAAGAATCCGAGTTGTTGGGTTTGCTTGCGGCAAACGCCAATAATATTTTGGAGCGCAACTATGCCCTGAAAACAATTTGGGTGGATGACAACTATTTCAACGCCCGCAGTATGGACGTGTATATTACCAAATTGCGCAAGTTGTTGAAAGACGACCTCAATGTGGCTATCATCAACATACACGGCAAGGGATATAAATTAATCACTCCGCAATTGAAAGAGGATTAACCCTGTTTCCGGGAAACCCAACAAAAAAAGGCGCTCTTTTCTGGGGCGCCTTTTTTTGTTGAAGCGCCGGATAAATATCCGAAAAAAAATAATGTATTGCTATTCATGCTATTACATGTTTTTATCGGGGAAATATCTTTTGTTGTCGAAATAAATTATGTCCGCTTACAAAAAAAATAGTTATTTTTGTACGTTTTGTTTGTAAATGTTTCTCTACATGGTTAATAATCGACAGAAAATTCAGTTCAATGTACCGGAGCCGACTTTAAGACGCTTGCCCTGGTACCTGGCTTATGCCCAACTGGAATTGAGAAACGGAGAATCCTGTTTGTCCTCCACCCAAATAGCTAAAAATATTGCGGTTGATTCGTCCATTGTTGCGAAAGATTTGTCCTATGTGAATATTTCGGGGCGTACGCGGGTTGGATACGACATAAAGGAACTGGTAACGATACTCGAAGCTTTTCTGGGTTTTACCAATTCGCACAAGGCATTTCTGTTCGGAGTAGGGCGATTGGGCGGCGCTTTGCTGTACGATAACGGTTTGCAGCAGTTTGGTCTGGAAATTGTAGCGGGATTTGATGTAAAGCACGAACTTGCCGGAACGAGCATTAATAGAATACCGATACACCATTTGGACAACTTTACCGAATTGCAGCAAAAAACAGGGATTAATATCGGTATTTTAACCGTACCCATAGACAAGGCTCAATCCGTTTCGGAAAAAATTATAAGCGGAGGCATTCAGGCTATTTGGAATTTTACGCCTTTCCGCATCCGCGTTCCCGAAAATATAGTGGTACAAAACACCTCTATTTACGCGCATCTGGCTGTTATGTTCAACCGCTTGAATGCTATTAATGAGAGATTAACCGAAAATTAATGAAAATAATCGCAATCGGGCATAATTATATCGAACACAATAAGGAACTGAACAGCAAGCATCCTTCGGAGCCGGTCGTATTTATGAAGCCCGATTCGGCGATACTGAATAACAATAAGCCTTTTTATCTGCCCGGTTTTAGCGAGGAACTGCATTACGAAACGGAACTTATTATAAAAATCAACCGGCTGGGGAAAAACATCAGTCCGCGTTTTGCCCACCGCTACTATTCGGAAGTAGGGTTAGGCGTCGATTTTACCGCCCGCGATTTGCAGCGTCGCCTGAAAGCCGAAGGAAAACCCTGGGAAATAGCCAAAGCTTTTGACGGCTCGGCGGTTATTGGCGATTTTTTGCCTGCGTCCGGCTTGGGCGATATTCAAAACATAGCCTTCCGTCTGGATATTGACGGAAAAACGGTGCAACAGGGCAATTCATCGGATATGATATTTCCGGTAAATGAACTTATCGCTTATGTCAGCCGTTATTTTACATTAAAAACCGGCGATATACTTTTTACCGGAACACCCGCAGGAGTCGGCCGGATAGCTATCGGCAACCGCTTGGAAGGTTATATTTTCGATAAAAAAATGGTTGATTTTAAAGTCAAATAATTGTTTCGATAAAAAATAAACAATAAGATTCGTTTATATGCGTTATTAATGTCTATATAGTTTTTCATCCGTATGAAGTATTTCGCTTTTTTGCTTTTATTTTTGATTTTCACAACAGCGCAGGCAGTTTCTGCTACGAAGCCTTACACCATAACGTGGAAAGAAAGCGACGAGTGGATAGCCAAAGAAAGTTCGCGTAAAGTTATTGCTTTCGAAAATGCCTGTTATCCGTCGGGCGATTTCTTACCCCGTTTTTCCGTAACCACTCCGGTAGAGGACGGCAATTCTTCATACAAGGTGGAAATACATAATCCGGTATATGTTCCGTTA
>JAISXQ010000216.1 GCA_031270425.1 Prevotellaceae bacterium
CTTCCAGATATTTCGATTTCCAAAGCTCTTCGCAGATTTCAAAAATATCCTGCTTCGACGTGTTTTTCAGCTGTTTATAAAATCCGTTCCCTATCTTGCCTACTTCATTCATTTTTACGCCATAGACCAGGGCTTCTTCCCCTTCTTTGAAAAAGCGGCTCGACGTTTGGCGTGTTTTCTCGTCAGCGCAGTCTTTCAGGGCTTGGCGGATTTCGGTGATTATTTTTTCCTTCATATTTCTTTCTATCGCTATTAACCAATTATTATGGCACAATAATACTAAAATATATCAATATTTCGATACAAAAAGGAAATTAAAAACCACCCTAAAAAACATACCTGACAGGTTTGCACTAACTATCTTCTATTCCGTTCCCTGTTCCTCCATGGTTTAGCGGAAGAAGCGGGCGATGAAGTCCGGCGGCTTTTCCTGTAATCTTCCGTACTGCGTCTGTCCTGTTTCTTTTCGCTGTACGATTTACTGCTTTTGGCTTCGCTAAGCAAAACCTCATCCTGTCCGGCAAAAGCCTTCACAACCTGATCCAGCTGGTCGGCATATACATCGAAGAACGTAAATTTATTGGTAACTTCAATCGCTCCTACGCTGATGGATTTATCGCCGGTTACATCGTTTATAATACCCAGTACGCGCTTGGGGTTCAATCCTTCGCGTTCGCCCAGATTCATTTTCAGCCGGACGCGCTCGCCTGTTTTTTTACCTTTTTTCTTTTCGCCGTATCCGTCTTTGCTCTTTATTCTTTGTTCCCTGTTTTCGGGGATATTCAAATCTTCGGCATCTTTGTAATAGCTTAAAAAACGGTTAAATTCGAGCGAAACAAAACGTTTGAGCAGTTCTTCCTTATCTAAGTATTCCAACTGTTTCATGATTTGCGTCATATAGGCTCCGATTTGTTCTTCGTCCACTTCCACATTCTGCATACGGTCGATCATGTGGAAAAGCTGCTTTTTACAGACTTCCAAACCGTTCGGAATTTGCCGCTGTTCAAAGGGTTTTTTAAGCATGCGCTCAATATCCTTTATCTTGAATTTTTCTTTGGAATGAATAATGGATACCGAAACGCCTTTTTTGTTGGCGCGACCGGTACGACCGCTACGATGCGTGTAAACTTCCACGTCGTCGGGCAGGTTGTAGTTGATAACATGCGTCAAGTCGTTCACATCCAAACCGCGTGCCGCCACGTCGGTTGCAACGAGCAGCTGTACGTTGCGGATACGGAATTTCTGCATTACCGCATCGCGCTGCGCCTGCGACAAATCGCCGTGCAACGCATCGGCATTATATCCGTCCCGCATCAGTTTCTCGGCGACTTCCTTCGTTTCCTGGCGGGTACGGCAAAATACAATGCCGTAAATATCGGGATTCAAATCCACAATGCGTTTCAGCGCCAGATAGCGCTGGCGGGCTTGCGACACATAATAGATATGCTCTACATTATCCGATCCCGAATTGCGCGCGCCTATTGTTATTTCTTCAAAATCTTTCATGTAACGGCGGGCAATATTCGCAATTTCCTTCGGCATGGTAGCCGAAAAAAGCGTGGTACGGCGGGTTTCGGGCGTATCTTGAAGTATCCTCTCAATATCTTCCTTAAACCCCATGTTAAGCATTTCGTCGGCTTCGTCGAGCACCAAAAAGTCGATAGCCCCCAACGCCACTTTGCCGCGTTCAATCAAGTCGATCAAGCGTCCGGGCGTGGCAACCAGTACTTGCGGCTGCCTGTCCAACTGGCGCAACTGTGTGCGGATGTCTTCGCCGCCATACACGGGAACAATACGCAAATCGCGTAAATTCTTCGCGTAATTTTTCAGGTCGTTCGCAATCTGGATGCACAATTCGCGCGTGGGCGCCAATACCAATGCCTGCACCTGCGGGCGGTTCGCGTCTATCATATTAAGGATGGGCAAGCCAAAAGCGGCTGTCTTACCGGTTCCGGTTTGAGCCAGCGCCACTAAATCAGCCTTTTGCGAAAGCATAAAAGGAATTACTTTTTCCTGTACGGGCATAGGC
Source organism: Prevotellaceae bacterium (assembly GCA_031270425.1). GTDB lineage: Bacteria > Bacteroidota > Bacteroidia > Bacteroidales > Paludibacteraceae > H1. The sequence continues at coordinate 2,030 of JAISXQ010000216.1, forward strand.
TGTTCATAGCCGAGTTCTTCTATGGCAGAAAGAATCCCGACTTTTAAATTCAATTCGTTAAAAGTCATTTTATTAGTTTTAGTACACGTTTTGAGCAGTCTTCCGGTGATATTTTCAATATTCGTTACTAAAAACGTGTACCCTCAATAAGCCAGCTGACCGATTACGGCAGCATTTTGGTCGGAATTTTTCGCCCGCAACGTATAAGTTGTTTTTAAATCGGGCACAAAGGTAGTAATTTTTTTTTACCTGTCATACTCCAGAAATTCAATAATTTGGTATTATATTTGAGGTGTTTGCATTTTGACATATCAGAGAATCGTAAAAATCATCAATTTATTTCGTCTGATACCAGTATATTTTAATATATTTGCACCATATTTCTCCAATAAAGAAAAGGGATGGCACGTAAAATACCGATTATAATTTTCCCTGTTTTTTTTTCCGTTGTTATATTTAGCTCATGTATAACATCGCAAAAAATAAACTACCTGCAAAAGCCGGGCATTTCCATTCCCGCTTATAAAGACACGCTTTCGTATCAGGATTACCGGTTGCGGACGGGCGACTGCCTGTATATAAGGGTATATACGCTCAACGACGATATTGGCAAGGTCTTTAACAGCGGGTCGAGTACGAATATGCAAAGCATGATGTCGTCCTCGGCGTCCGATCTTTTTACCTACATGGTAAGACCCGACGGAAACATCAATATTCCACTGTTCGACGATATTTATGTACGGGATAAAAGCGTCAGGGAGGTAAAAGAACTATTAGAACAGAAATTAAAATCCCTGGATATGGAGCCGGAATCTACCGCTCCGTCAAGCGCTGTGGACGTTTACGTTGTAAAACGCTTTTTCAGCATAATCGGAGCTGGGCTTTCGGGGCGCTATACTTTAAACAAGGATAAAGTAAACATATTCGAAGCTCTGGCTATGGCGGGCGACATCAGCCTGTACGGCGACCGGAGCAAGGTACGCATCGTGAGGGAAATTAACGAAAAAACGGAAATAAAGATATTCGACGTGCGGAGCGCCGATATACTTCACTCCGAATATTATTACATTGAGCCCAACGACGTTATATACATTCAATCGGTCAACGAACAGTTTTTCAGCATGACGCACCTGTCGGGCGTGTTGTCCACGACTTTTTCGACGCTTTCGTTCGGCATGTTGATATATAACTCGTTTTTCAAAAAAAATTAAGAATAAATCCCGGATTGGTTTAATTTAATCGGAAATGAAAGTAAGCAACCTTCAATTTTTTATCCTGTGTATCGTGCTGTTGACATCAACATCATGCTACACCTACCGCAATACGGGTTTATTACAGGAAAACAACCGGAAACTGCCCGTTTATGAAACTTCGGATTACAAAAAATATAAAATTCGCATAAACGATGAAATTATATACCGGATCATCACTATCGACGAAACGGTTTCAAAAATAATGCCCGCCTCCGCGGGATCCAGTACGCAAAACATGCTTTCTTACCGCGTACATTCCGACGGAACAGTCGACTTGCCTTTCCTGAACCGCGTTCCCGTTGAAGGACTGACCATTGAAGAAGCCGAAAAAACCGTTGGAGAAAGGATGAGGCAAATCATTCCCGACGCCGAAATAAAACTGACGCTCGCTAACAAGACTTTTACGGTAATAGGCGATATAAGTAGCGGCATCTTTCCTGTTTATAAAGAACGGTTGACAATCTTCCAAGCCATTGCCCTGTCGGGAGATTTACTGCAATCGGGCGACAGAAGGCACGTGCGCATTTTAAGGGAAAGCGACGAAGGAACTAAAATACTGGAATTCGACATTCGTCCGGCAAGCATTATCGAATCCGAATATTATTATATTTATCCCAACGACATTGTTTATATCCGGCGCAGTCCTTCCAGTTTTTATAAAGTGGCAAACTATGGTTCTTTCTTAGGACTTATAACCAGTTCGATAACACTGTTTTTCACGGTTTTGTATTATACGAAGTAGACGGGTAAACAAGTAAACAGGGAATGAAAAATAAACAAAAGTAGACGAGTAATTTCCGATAGCTGTCGGGAAAATCAGAAACAGCAAATCATATATAATAATGGAACAAAATAATAATTTAGATCAGCAATTCCAGGAAGAAGAATCCAGTTTTGACATTATGTACTGGGTATCTCTTGTGGTGCAACACTGGTATTTGTTTATAGTCTTTGTGTTGCTTGCTTTGGGTATGGCTTACCTGAAAAACAGGTCGTGGATGCCGTCATACCGTTCCGTGGGGAAAATCATGATCGACGAATACCGGTCGGCGGCGGGAACGCAGGCTATCATGCAGGGATTCGGCTTGCAGGCAGGCTACCGCAACGTCAACAACCAGGTAATCATGCTGGGTTCCTACGATTTATTATCAAAAGTTGTTGAAAGCATGCCCGAATTGAAAGTGGATTATATAAATACAGGACGCTTTAAAACACGTAATCTTTATAAAACTTCCCCGATAGATATTCACATCGATTACCTGTCGCCGGAAGTTTACGACAATTATTTGTTTAAACTGACTTCCCACGCCGACGGCTTTTACAGCATCACGCTCGACGACGAAAAAAAATCCGAAGGATTTAAAATAAAAGGACGTTTCGGGGAATCGTTGCAGCACAATATGTTTTTCATTACCATAAACAAAAATCCTAATTTTAATGGAACGCCAGAGGTCTATTTCCGTTTCAGAAGCAAAGAACGCTTGGTTGCCGAATTTTCCCCGCGGCTTGGATTTAATTTTGTGAACGACGGAGCCTCCGTTTTAGATATATCGCTCGTAAGTCAAACGCCCGATAGAGACGTGGACTTTATCAACAAACTGTGCGAAACATTTTTAGCTCAAAACTTGGACAGGAAAAATGATGCGGCAAAAAAAACAATCCGGTTTATCGACGAGCAATTATTGACGGTATCCGAATCGCTTTCGAAATCGGAGGACAGCATGACGAGGTTCAGGCAGGAAAACCAAATCGTCGATGTATCGAGCTATACCAGCGAACTGCTCGGAAAAGCCACCGGACTTGACGCTAAAAAGGCGGAGCTGGATCTGAAAGAAAAATACCTCAACCATCTGGAAAATTATCTTGCCACCAACATGGAACAAGGTTCCGTGCTTGCACCGTCGAGCATAGGGCTGAACGAACCTCTGCTGATGCAACTGGTGCAGCAGCTAAACGACCTTCAAGCGAGAAGAAGTCTTATGGTGAAAAATCATCCGAACTATTCGCCGTTGACAAAAGAAATAGAACTGCTTAAAACAAGCATGTATGAGATTATAAAAAGCATGTACGCTTCGCTGGAAATACAAAAGAACGATGTAAAAAGCCGTACCCGGGAAGTAGAAAATCAAATAGCAAACCTGCCGAGCAAAGAACTCGAAATGATAGCCATCGAGAGAAAGTACCGCGTGGATGATAACTATTATACTTTTTTCCTGCAAAAAAGAGCCGAAGCCGAAATCCAACAGGCGTCGAACACGCCCGATAACGAAATTCTGGATAAAGCGCGCATCATATCCATAACAAACGCTGACGCTACAAGCAAAACGCTGACTACCTATCTGTTAATCGGGCTATTGATTCCATGCCTGATCATATTTTTGAAAGAATTCTTGAATAATACCATCCGATCTATAAAGGATATTGAAAAAAATTCATCTTTCCCCATAATAGGCAGCATACGCCATACAAAGATTACCGACCCTGTTATTGTGGCAAAAAAGCCCCGGTCTTCTTTTACCGAGATGTTCCGCGTAATCCGTACGCGCGTCGAGTTTATCGCCCAGCGTAAAATAAACATCACAATATCCGTTACATCAGCCGAATCGGGCGACGGAAAAACCTATTTTTCCACCAACCTGGCAACTATTTATGCCATGACCAAGAAAAAAACGCTTCTGATAGATATGGATATTAGAAAGCCCAGTATTATGGGCGTCTTTGGGCAAGAGCAGGCTTACGGTCTTACGGATTACCTTATAGACGAATGTACGCTCGAAGATGTGATTGTGAAATTGGACGGGGTCGATTACGATATATTGCCGGGCGGTACGATTCCTCCGAATCCGGGAGAAATAATCCGTTCCGATCAATTAAAAGAGCTTATAACCAAATTGAAAACCATGTACGACTATATTATCATAGATACAAGTCCTATTGGTCTGGTGGCGGACGCTTATTCAATCATACCGCTTGCAGATGTGAACCTGTTTATTGTCAGATATGAAAAGACAAATAAAACTTTTTTCAAGAAGTTGGTTCATCAACTCAAATTGGATAAAGTCGAAAGGTTGTATGTTGTTTTCAATGATATACAGGAAAGCGGAGGCGGATACAAATACAAAAAAGGCTATTACGGGGGGTACGGATATGGGTACGGATACGGATATGGATACGGATACGGATATTCTTCGAAAAAAAGGAAAAAACAGATACAAAAGCACAACCAGTATTATCAGGATGACGAGGATATTTAAGTTTTGAGAGTTAAGAGTCAAGACCATGTAAGGATGATGATTAAAACCGGTAAATCCGAAATCGCAACACCTGGTTTATTCGTCAACTCGTTTACTCGTCTACTAATTTTAAACAGATGAAAACAGCATTAATTACCGGAATAACCGGTCAGGACGGCGCTTATCTCGCCGAGTTATTACTAAAAAAAGGCTATGTGGTACATGGGCTTAAACGGCGTTCGTCGTTATTCAACACCGACCGCATCGACCATTTATACCAGGAACCGCACATCGAAAACCGGAACTTAATCCTCCATTACGGCGATTTGACCGATTCGATGAATTTAACCCGCATCATACAGGAAGTTCAACCGGACGAAATATACAATCTGGCGGCAATGAGCCATGTAAAAGTCAGTTTCGATACGCCCGAATATACGGCAAATGCCGACGGAATCGGAACGTTGCGCATTCTCGAAGCAGTCCGCCTGCTTGGATTGGTTAAAAAAACAAAAATTTACCAGGCATCTACCTCCGAATTGTACGGTTTGGTTCAGGAAGTCCCTCAAAAAGAGACAACGCCTTTTTATCCCCGTTCGCCTTACGCGGTTGCAAAACTGTACGCTTACTGGATTACGGTCAACTACCGCGAAGCATACGGAATCCACGCCAGCAACGGCATCCTGTTCAATCATGAATCTCCGCTGAGAGGCGAAACCTTTGTTACCCGGAAAATAACACGAGCCGTATCGCGCATAGCCATGGGAATGCAGAAAAAACTGTTTTTGGGAAATCTCTCCTCGCAACGCGACTGGGGACATGCCAAGGATTACGTCCGCGCTATGTATCTTATTTTGCAGCAGGACGCGCCCGACGATTATGTTATTTCGACCGGAGTTACCACCGAAGTACGTGAATTTGTCCGTATGGCTTTTTCCGAAATAGGAATCAGCATCCGGTTCGAGGGTAAGGGAGCCAGCGAAAAAGGATACATCAGTTCGATAGACGAAGCCGTATTCAAAGAAATCGTAGGCGCTGAATTTTTATCGGTTGTAAGCAACATCAACTTTCCGGTAGTTGAAGTGGACGCAAACTATTTCCGTCCCACGGAAGTGGATTTGCTTATCGGCGACTCATCCAAAGCCCACCAAAAACTGAACTGGGAACCGGAATACGACCTGAAAGCCCTGGTCGGCGACATGATGCAGTCGGATATAAAACTGATGAAAAAAGAAACGTATTTGAAAGACGGCGGGTTTCGGATTTTGAATTATTTTGAATAACTGGCACACGGATAACACGGATTTGTACGGATATTTCATGATACACAAGGAACTGACAAATAAAATTATCGCGACATTTTATAAAGTATATAATGAACTCGGATTTGGATTCCTGGAAAACGTATATCAAAATGCTTTGTATCTGGAATTGTTGGAAGAAGGCTTTATGATAGAAGTACAAAAGCCGATAGATGTACATTATAGAAATTGTGTAGTGGGAAAATACAAGGCGGATTTAGTCGTAGATAAAAAAGTTATTTTAGAATTAAAAGCCGTTGACTATTTAGTGTTGGAACATGAACTTCAATTGATAAACTACTTAAAAGCCACAGACATGGAAGTTGGACTGTTGTTAAATTTCGGAGTAAAGCCCGAAATCAAACGGAAGATATTTACCAATGACAGAAAAAAATCAGTGTAAATCCGTTCAAGTCCGTGTTATTCGTGTGCAAAAAAAAACATGACTTATGAATAACGAATCTAAAATATACATCGCCGGACATAACGGCATGGTTGGCTCGGCAATCAAAAGAAATCTGGAAAAACGAGGTTTCACCAATATTACAGGACGTTCTATCGATGAACTTAATTTGATGAACGAAAAGGAAGTCCTTCGTTTTTTTGAGGCGGAACGTCCCGAATACGTTGTGCTGGCGGCGGCAAAAGTTGGCGGAATTGTAGCCAACAACACCTACCGCGCACAATTTATATACGAGAATTTGATGATACAAAATCATATTATTCATCAAAGCTACCGTTTTGGCGTAAAAAAACTGCTCTTCCTCGGTTCTTCGTGCATTTATCCGCGCATGGCGGAGCAGCCTATCAAAGAGGAGAGTTTGCTTACCGGATTGCTGGAACCAACCAACGAACCTTACGCCATCGCAAAAATTGCAGGGATAAAGATGTGCGAGGCGTATCACGCGCAGTACGGTTGTAACTTTATTTCCATTATGCCTACGAATCTGTACGGACCGAATGACAATTACGACCTCGAAAAGTCGCATGTCCTTCCTGCGCTGATACGTAAAATGTATCTGGGAAAAAGTTTACAGGAAAACAACTGGGCAAACCTGCGAAAAGACCTGAACAAACGCCCCGTAGAAGGAACAGACGGAACGGCGTCCGAGCAGGAGATACTTGTTCTCTTGGACAAATACGGCATAAAGCGCGACGGGAACACTGTTTCGATAACTCTTTGGGGAAGCGGTTCGCCCATGCGCGAGTTCCTGCATGTCGACGATATGGCGGACGCCAGCGTTTTCCTGTTGCTGAATTACGATGCACCGGATACAATTCCGTCTCAGGTCAATGCCGGATGCGGAAAAGACGTGAGCATCTACAACCTTGCCGGAATCGTAAAGAAAACCATTGCTTACAACGGCGAAATTATTTGGGATAAGACAAAACCCGACGGCGCTCCCAAAAAGCTGCTCGACGTTTCAAAACTGACAAACCTGGGATGGACGCCGTCGATAAGCCTGGAAGAGGGCATACGGCAGGTTGTGGCGGCGTATATAACCCGCTAAATCTACTATTTACCGTTTCAGGTTTACTCTAACATGCTTCATTATAGAGAAATGAAATCACTTGTTTTTATCCTTTTTCCCATTTCCCTGCTCGTATCTTGCGGCGGCGATTCCAGTACAAAAGACGTCGAAAACCGCTTACTGAAAATAGAAGGGCTTATAGAAGAAAACGCTTACAGCCTGGCAAAATTGGAGATTGACAGCATTCATGCGCTCTATCCCCGCTTAGTTGATAAACGCCGGAAGGCTCAAACGTTTATGGATACAATTGTACGCCGGGAGTCCGCCCGCACGATAGCATATTGCGATAGCGTATTGCTGTTAAAGAAAGAGAAAGTCAAGGTATTGGAACACGAATTTAAGTTCGAGAAAAACGAAAAGTACCAACGTACAGGCAGTTTTGTTCATCGCGCATTACTTACGGAAACAAACGCCGGACGGATTTTCCTGAAAGCATACATCGATGAACTTGCCGGCTTTTACATAACAAGTTTTTATTCCGGCTCCAAGATAGCCCATACCCGCGTCGCTGTTTCTTGCGGCAATTCCTTCGCGGAAACGGCTGTGGTAGCTATTTCAAACTCGTCCAACTACAATTTTACCGACAACGGACAACGCTGGGAAATGGTTACTTTTAAAGACGAAGAAGCCTTGCCCATCGCAGAATTTATTACATATTACGCGGATAAGCAACTAAAAGTTACGCTTAGGGGAGACAGGGACTATTCCTATTTTTTATCAAATCAAGATAAGAAAGCCCTTACCGGGAGTTATAATTTTTGGATCGAAAAAAAGGATATTGCCCTG
>JAISXQ010000099.1 GCA_031270425.1 Prevotellaceae bacterium
CTACGCCCGCGAGGTATTTTATGTCCTGTTTAGAAATATCCACCAAATTATTGACTGTTTCAAGATTTCTCCCGTCCCGATAGCTATCGGGATTCGGGATTCAAGATTTCAGTTACTCGTCAATCCTGTATTCTCTTTTTTCAACAATAATTCTACAAAGATAAAAAAAACTTGAAGATAAGGCGACAGGGTAGGGGGGAATTAAAAATTATACTGATTATCCGCAATACTTGTCCTGTTATGGCGGGAGCTACCTGATGCTATCTTTGGACAGGAGCGTAGCTCCATCATCTTTGTAGCAAAAAAGCAAGCAACGGACAAAGGGTTGTCTTTATATATCAGGACTATGTCCCTCTTTACTTAGTACATGACAAAAAATACAAAAACCACAATAGTCACAATAGGACACAATAGATTTGCTAATCTGCTAATTTGCTAATCTGCTAATTAATTGTGCCTATTGTGGTTAGAAAGATTATCTTTTTTTGTCATGTACTTAGCCCTCTTTATTTTTTTAGAAATTTCGAGTTAATGATATTTCCGTCCGAACAGGTAATTCTCAGCAAGAATATTCCGGGATTAAAATTACTTAAATCAATAGAAATTTTCTTGCTTTTTATAATCGATTTTCCGGTAACCGAGAATATTTCAATTTCCCGGATTTCCTTTTCTGTACGAATGTTTAAAACATTTGATACAGGATTGGGATATATAAGTTCATGTTCGATTGTTATATCATTATTGCCTGTTCCGGGGGATGTTTCATAATTTTCGATGGAACCGTTAATCCCTGTTTGAAGATTTCCTGAAACTCCATACAGGACAGGCTCAATCGAGTTGTATTCGTCCGCTCCGACATCTGCAACGCCAATCCGGTTTTGTCCTTCCCTGTCGAGGGTAAGGTAATTGTAAGTTCCGACGGAAGCGTTTATTGCCGGACTTTCCGGTGAAAGTTTGTATGTTTCGAAAGGGACGGAATAATCAATGGCGTCGGGCGTGCGTTTGTTTGTTTTTAGCAGTTTGGGGTCTATCACTTTGATTTGGAAATCGTTGTAGCTTATACCTACGGAAGAAGTCCCGGTCGGATATATGATGTTATTCTCGAATCTCACTCCGTTCAGCGATGTTGCGCTGTAAGATTTTACAACCGGATTTTTATCGTTTACAATAATATTGTTGGCTATCAGGCAGTTTTTTGGCGCTTTGCCGTAACTTCCGTTATTGTCGAATCCGATTTCAATGTCCGAAATATTGTTCACCAACGTGTTGAATGCAAATACGACATTTTCGGGGATAAAATGGCTCGTCAGGCTCGACGAGGAATTTGTTACATCGCCGTTTGTAATGGTAATGGCGGCGTCCCACTTCGCACCGGTAAGCCCTTCAAAATAATTATTGACGATTATATGATCCAAGCCGTAAACACGGATTCCTCCGCATCCATTTCCGCTTTCGTCGATTTTTCCTTCGCCGAAGAAATAATTGCTTTCAACGTGGTTTCTAAAACCATGACGGAGCGATAGTGTTCCCAAACTGCGCAAAAATGTATTTCTGCGGATCGTATTATCGCAGGACTTTACGGATACGATTTCCGGGTCGCCGTCGCATTCTTCAAAAAGATTGTGTTCTACCGTTGTGTATGACGACTTCATGCTCAGGTCGCTCACTCCTATGCGGATGGTTTCTTTTTCGTTAGCTACGCGGGGTTTGTTGTTTCTAAAATGGTTGAAGTCAATCCGGTCGTATTTTGATATATCGGGAACCGTTCCGTGGCTTCCGTCGATAACAACCCAGGCGCCGCCGTCTGCTTTTCCGTCGAACAGATTATGATCGAGGCGGTTGTATTTGCTTCGGCAGACTTCGTTTTGCCATATTTCGCCGAAAATAATCCATTTGGATGATTGCGTTTCGGTTGACGACATACGGAATTCGTTTTGCGTAATGCGGATATAGCTGCTTCCTTCCAGTTTGAAAATGGTGGATACATGTTCAATATCAAAATTAAACCCTTGAAAAATAATATTTTCGCATCCTTGAAGGGTGAAATATGTTGTTCCTGTAAAACGCGCTTTTCCAATGTTTTTTGCACGAACGACAACAGGTTTTGAAGCTGTTCCGCCGAGATTTTTCAACGTAATTCCGCCCAGGTTGTAATCTCCGTCCGCAACAACGATTTCATCCCCGGGAATCATTGCATTCAGCGCCGTTTTAAGCGCGTTTGCTGTGTTTACTTCCTTCAAATTACCTTGTTCCGTCTTCTCAACCACATTAGCGCCTATTGTCATAGCTGCATTTACCGTAAAGGTTAGCGGATTTACCGTACCGCTCAGAGCGCCCGTCCAGTGTTGAAAATCGTAACCGATATTCAGTATCACGGTCGCTTTTACGCGCGTACCTTCGTAGTATGCAGTTTGTTGCGGCTCCAATACGATAGTTGCGCCTGCCGGTTGCTCCAATGTAATGGCGTAACTTGCCGGCGGATTTTCCGGGTCTATCTCGACATTTGCCCCGATGCTCATATTCTTTGTAACGCTAAACGTCTTAGGATTTTCCGTTCCGCTCAAATCTCCCGTCCAGCCTGTAAATTTATAGTGTTCGGGTACCGATATGCCAACC
>JAISXQ010000103.1 GCA_031270425.1 Prevotellaceae bacterium
TTTTGATAAGGTTGTGGTTTCAACTTTGCAAAGATACGATTAATTTTATTTTACCTGTTAACAAAAAACATCTTTCGTCTTTTTATTTTCTTTACGAACGACTTTATGCCCGACGACCACCAGAAATATGACACAAGTAAGAGCGAAAAAATACTTGGGACAACATTTCCTCAAAGATACGGAAATAGCCCAGCGTATCGCCGAATGCCTGCCGTTCGACGCTCGTATGCCTGTGCTTGAAATTGGTCCCGGAATGGGGGTCTTAACCCGCTTTTTACTTCAAAATCCCCTCGTAGAACTTACGGCTGTGGAACTCGACGCCGAGTCGGTCGATTACCTGAAAAAAAAATATCCCGCACTAAACCTGCTGTACGCGGATTTCCTGAAATTAGACTTAAAAACGCTTTTCCCCGGTAAATTCTGCATTATCGGTAATTTTCCGTACAACATATCCAGTCAGATATTTTTTAAACTGCTCGATTACCGCGATTCCGTCCCTTACCTTGCGGGAATGCTGCAAAAGGAAGTTGCCGAGCGCATTGCCGCTCCGGCGGGAAGCCGTACCTACGGTATCCTGAGCGTATTGCTGCAAGCCTTTTATTCCATCGATTACCTTTTTACGGTGCATGAACATGTGTTCGACCCTCCGCCCAAGGTCAAATCGGCTGTTATTCGCCTGACACGCAACGATGTACAACATATCGGTTGCGACGAAAAACTGTTTAAAACAGTGGTGAAAACAGCCTTCAACCAGCGGCGCAAAACCTTGCGCAACTCGCTAAAACCTTTGGTTCCGAAAGAAAACCCGATGTATGCCGACCCGCTTTTCGACAAGCGTCCCGAACAACTCGATGTAGCGGCATTCGTCGATTTAACCAATCGCATAGCGGAACAACTAAATCATTAATCAAGCGCTCAGCCGCGATTTTCATTCCTGAGCGCCGCCAAACATGAAAGGAGATTGAAAACATGTCAGAAGTAAGATTATTTTACCATGAAGACGGAAAACTACGAATATCCAAAAGCATCGATATACTAAAACGCGTTTATTTGAAAGATCTTATATGGATTGATTTGAACGATGCTTCGGAAGAAATCGAAACCGAACTGGAAGAGTTCCTGAAAATCTACATTCAGGAAGACGAAGAAATAGAAGAAATCGAGATGAGTTCGCGCTATATGCAAACCGACGACAGCATTGTTGCCAATTCCAATTTTTTGAAAGACGATTATCAGCTCGAACCGGTCTCATTTATTATAAAAAACAACATCCTTGTTTCGGTTCGTAATTCGGAACTGAAATCCTTCAACGAAACCGTACGTAAAATTTACGCCAATACGCGGAATTTCCCCACAGGATTCCACGTGTTGGTTACGCTGCTCGAAACGCGCGTGGAATACGACGCTGATATGATTGAGGACGCTACCGAACAAATTACCGCTTTGAGTAAATCGATGAGTACGAGCGAAGATAAAATCGGCGAGGATATTTTGTTGGAAATCAAAGATTTGCAGGAAAAAGTGATGATAATCCGTCAAAATATCGTGGACAAACAGCGCGTTGTATCCAATATGCTGAAATGCGACTTTTTTCCGAAAGAACTGTTGTCGCGCCTTACCATGATTATAAAGGATATTAATTCGCTGTTCGAATATACACGTTTCGGTTTTGACCGGCTTGATTATCTGCAAGATACCTTCCTCGGTATGGTGAACATACAGCAAAACCGCATCATCAAGATATTTACGGTGGTGTCGGTAATATTCATGCCCCCTACCCTTATTGCATCCATTTACGGTATGAACTTCGATTTTATGCCCGAATTGAACTTTAAGTACGGCTATGCACTCTCATTATTTTTAATGGTTGCTTCTTCCGGATTGGTTATCTTCTATTTTAAACGAAAAAAATGGTTGTAAGCGCAGCTGAATATTTTTAATTTATCCATCATTTGCCGCGATTCGCATCGAGGCAAATGAAGAATAAATCGACAATAAAAAAAACAATGTTAACAAAACTACAAACAACTAACTAAATCTTTTATACCCTTAAATAAAACAGTTGACCGTATTTTTACGACCAACTGTTTTTTTTAAATATATTATCTATTTTTGATTTAAAACACAAGCAGGTCGATTTTACGATGGACACATCATAAAACAGCAACACATATCCCTATTTGTTTTTGATAATCTCATTTTCTTTTTCTTTAATTTCTTACGCTACAAAGATACGGTGGCTCTGCGTAACTGGAAATACCGTTGAAATGGTATTTTATATACCGCGAATACGGTATATTTTCGCCTTTTATAAGTTAAAGCCTGTGTTGCAGTCTTTTTAGCGCCGCCGCCAAACGGTCGATTTCTTCTTTTGTATTATAAAACGAAAACGACGGACGGACGGTAGTTTCCACGCCGAGCGCACGCAAGGCGGGTTGTGCACAGTGATGTCCCGCACGCAGTGCAATACCTTCTTCCTGGTCGAGCAGGCGTCCCACTTCGGGCGTCGGGATATTGCTCAACTCGAAGGAAATCACGCCGATACGCTCGCGCGGATTGCCTATTAAACGTAAACCCTTGATTTTTGCCAGTTCCTCGCGGGCGTAT
>JAISXQ010000119.1 GCA_031270425.1 Prevotellaceae bacterium
CGTCAATACCTATCCGGGTTTTTCTTCGTGGTGTGAAAGATTTTACCTCACTTGGCACCGAAATGTTCGGGTTTCGAAAAAAGAAAGCGACCGGAATAACGAAGTGGAAAAGCATCAGAAAAACCGCAATCCCTTTATCGACTATCCCGAACTGGCGGAATACATCTGGGGCGACAAAAAGGGACAACCCTGGAATCTATCTTCGGGTTTAAGCGATATAACAGTGGCATTCAGCATTAAAGAAAATCCGGCGCGGGATTTATTGACAGTCGAGACAAAAGAAGCGGCTCTCTCTTACGCTATCTATAATGTAAGCGGACAACGCCTGCTTTCAGGGAATATCGACGGCGCAACGAATCAAATAGTTGTTTCCACTTTGGCAGGCGGATTGTATTTAATTAAAATGCAGTGCGGAATGAAAAAAGCCGTGCAAAAATTTATGGTGGCAAAATAGAATAACCCTATTCAGGGAATTTAGGGGTTGGAATAAATTTAAAAAATATGAAACACAGAATTAATCTTTTAGTATCATTGTCGCTGCTTGTTTCCAGCGTCGGTTTTGCACAACAACAGGATTCCATTCAAGGCGCCCACAAGGATTTTCAAAGAGAAAACAGCTTTGAACTAAGTTCCATTGACGAATCCACGCAGGACGAAAACGCCGACCTCGCGGGGCAGAATTTCAGCACTCTGGCGACTTTCTCGAACGACCCTTTCCTGTCGGAAGTCGGTTACCAGCTTTCAGGTTTCCGCTTCAGTCCGCGCGGATATAAAAATAAGTACGGGCAAACTTACCTTAACGGAATAGAATTCAATTCGCAGATACGGGGCGGTTTCAATTACTCGATGATAGGCGGTATGAACGATGCTACGCGCAACGCCACCACCACTGACTACCTGCAAGCCGGTTTGTTCTCTTTCGGCGATTTGGCGGGAGCGCAAAACTACGACCTGCGAGCCGGAAGTTACGCGCGCGGGACAAAAGTAACGCTTACCTACACCAACCGCAACTACCAGCAACGCGCAATGCTCTCGCACCATACCGGACTGAACCGCAAGGGTTGGGCTTTCTCGGCTCTTATTGGCGGCAGGTATGCCAACGAAGGCGTTGTTGAAGGCACTTTCTACCACAATTTGTCGTATTTCTTAGGGGTGGAAAAACAATGGGCAAACGGTCGTCACAGCTTATCGCTCACTACTTTCGGCTCGCCGGTACAACGCGCACAACAATCCGCATCCGTGCAGGAAGCCTACACGCTTACCGGCAACAACCTTTACAACTCGTATTGGGGATATATGCCCGACGGCGGCAAACGCAACCAGCGCGTGGTAACAAGCTATACCCCCACCTTGCTGCTGTCGCACATCTGGAAAATAGACCGCACAAGCAAACTGACCACCGGTTTCGGCATCAGTTACAACCGCTACGGCTCTACCGCCCTCAACTGGTTCAACAACGCCGCCGACCCGCGCCCCGATTATTACCGTTACCTGCCGTCCTATACGTCGAAAACGTATAACACGGACGACCCCAATTATATTGCCGACGCCCGCTTTTGGACGGGAAGCGGCAAAGGAAATGACAGGGGAAAAAGCCAGATTGCCTGGGGCGATATTTACGAAGCGAATTTGAACAACAATCTGTACGGAGCCAACAAATCTGCCCTGTATATTATTGAAGAAAGGCGCAACGATGCTTTCGAGAAAAATTTCAATACTACTTTCGAGAAAAAACTCAGCGAAGAAATTACCCTTGTTGCCGGAGTCGGCGCACGCCACACGCTTGGCAAAACTTTCGACGTAGTTGCCGACCTGCTCGGAGCGAATTATTTAGTTGACATCGACAAATACGGCGAACGCGATTTCCAGGGGAATAACGTTATTAAGCAAAACGACCTGAACAACCCCGACAGGGAAGTGAAAAAAGGCGATATATTCGGCTACCACTACCACATGAACGCCAGTTCGGGCAATTTCTGGGCGCAGATGCACCACAATTATGAATATTGGGAATTTTTTTACGCCGCGAAATTGACGGCAAGTTCCTTCTACCGCGACGGCAAGATGAAAAACGGACGCGATACGCTGACTTCTTTTGGAAAAGGACAGACGCATCCCTTTATCGACCCCGCCGTAAAAGCCGGCGTCGTTTATAAACTCGACGGACGCAATCTTTTTTCGCTCAACGGGATGTTCAAAACTCAGGCTCCGCTTCCTTACGACGCTTACACCAAGCCTCGCATCTCCGACGAAGCTGTACCTGACTTGAGTTCGGAACAAATAACTTCCGCCGATTTTAATTACGTATTTACTTATCCGAAAATCAACGGTCGAATTTCGGGTTTTTATACCGATTATCGGAACGGCGCGTCTAAAATCTCATACTACAACGACTCGTACCGCACTTTTGTACATCACAGCCTTTCGGGTGTGAACAAACGCAACTATGGAGCGGAAGCCGCTGTGAAGTACAATTTTATTAAAAACTTTACGCTGTCGTTTGCCGGTACGTGGTCGGATTTCCGTTATACGAACAATCCGCAAGGAACAATCCGCTACGAAAACGGCGCGGAAAAGAATTTCAGCGCGGCAGAACAGGCTAATCTGGCAGAGCGGGTTGCCATAGAAGATTTCCACGTGGGCGGCTCGCCCGAAATTGCAGGAAGCATTGGACTGCAATATTTTTGGAAATTCTGGTGGTTTGAAGTAAACGTAAACGGCATTGCCAACAACTACCTCGACCCTTCGTCCATTCAACGGACGGCTTCCTTTAAGGAAAAAGTATTTAACGCATTGTACAATGATGCAATGACAACACCGGTAGAACAAGGCGGAGCAGGCGGCGATGACGC
>JAISXQ010000126.1 GCA_031270425.1 Prevotellaceae bacterium
CGCCAGCGCTAACAGGGCTTTCCGTTTTCCGACTTACACCGATTTATACTATACCACCACCGAAAGCCATACTTCCGACCCGAACCTGAAACCCGAATACGCCACGACTTTCGAGGCGGGAGCGAATTTTTCCCGCGGCGCTTTACAAATCAATTCAGCCCTTTATTACCGCTTCGGAAAAGGTATGATTGATTGGATACGTCCTTTCGCCACCGCCGAAAACCCGCGTCCGAAATGGCAGAGCGCGCACGCCGACATCAACGCTATGGGCGGCGATATACAGGCGCAGTATGCCTTCTCGAATTGTTTTCTTAGGAAAGTGCAACTTTCGTACTCCGGCGGCACACAGGACAGGAAAGAGATTGAAGGTTACGATTCGCGTTACGCGATGGATTACCTGAAACATAAAATCGTTTTCGGACTGCATCACAATATTTATAAGAGATTGAATGTCAGTTGGAATGCCCTGTGGCAAGACCGTAACGGAAGCTACGCCTTAAACAACGAAAAGCGGTATTACGAAGCCTTCCTCGTGCTTGACGCCCGTTTGCAATGGGAAAACGAACCGGTTCGTGTATTTGTCGATTTCAATAATATTTTCGACAGGCAATATGCCGATTTTGGGGGAATCATTCAAGCCGGACGGTGGATCCGAACCGGAATCAGGCTTCAATTATAAGACGCTTGTTTTTACTCCGTCAATTTTATTTAACTTGTCGTAAAATTCGGCACAGTCTCGTTTGCGAATGGATATTTCGAGCATACAGTTGTATTCAACATGCTGTTTTGTGATTTGAGCGTCCATTTCTTTAATAATCTGCATAACGGCGTTCATTAACGGATATTCAAATTCAACCGTCAGGACGCAGTCAACCGTTTTTTCGATAATTCCGGCTTGCTGTATGGCGTTGGCGGCGGCTTCCTTGTAGGCAGTAAGCAATCCGCCCGTGCCCAGCAGAATACCGCCGAAGTAGCGGACTACAATTACCAACACATTGGTAAGCTGCGCCGAATTGATTTGCCCCAATATCGGTCGTCCGGCTGTTCCCGAAGGTTCTCCGTCGTCGTTGCTGCGGAAATTTTCCCTTCCGGCGCCGAGCATATAGGCATAACAGACGTGGCGTGCGTCGTAGTAACGTTTGCGGTAGTCCTTTACTATATCCCTGATTTCATCAACAGACTTGACGGGTATGGCAAAAGCGATAAAACGGCTTCCTTTTTCTTTGTACAAGCCTTCCGAAATTGCCGATATGGTTTTGTAAGTATCGTCCATGAAATTTTTAAGCCAATTAGGGGGCTAATCCTTTCGGCGTTGTCGTTTGAAATTCCTTTAAATAAAAAGGTTCGTAATAAGCAAGGTCTGCAAATTCTTTTGCATTGAACTTGTTCAAAGCCAATAGAATCATATTTTCGGCAAGCGGCGTTATATCGTTAATGAAACGCGCGTTAGGGTGTTTGAGAATATTTTTACATTTGTCAGAGCCATTTCCAAAAAAATAAATTACGTGTTCCGACAGCCAATGGGCGTAGGATTCCGGGGTAATAATATCGGCAGCCGCATCTTTTTTTATATTTCCTCCGGCGTCGAACAGGGCGGCGTACACCTCCATGCGCCGCGCGTCGATCATCGGGCACAGTAAGGCGTTTTTATCTTTAATATCCTTTGCCACAGGAACATACATGACAGACAGCGTGCCGGTTTCAATCAGGGGAATATCCAAACCATAGCAAAGCCCTTTTGCCGTCGAAACCCCGATACGCAGTCCGGTGTAAGAACCCGGTCCGCCGCTTACGGCTACCGCGTCGAGCGTTTTCGATTGCGTTTTAAGTTCTTCCAGAGCTTTCTCAATAAAACTGCTCAATAAAGCGGCATGGTTCAATCCCTCGTCGTTCGACAGGCTGAAAAGGCATTTTGCGCCTTCGCTCGCCGCAACGGAACAAACATTGGTTGACGTTTCAATATGTAATATTACAGGCTGATTCATGATAATGGTTTAATACGCCTGCAAAAGTAGAAAGAAATCGGGACGCGCAAAATTTTTTTTTAAAGATATTTTGTCATGAAAAAAAAACTTTCTATCTTTGCAAGCCGTTTTGGTAGATGAGCCAAATAAAGGACGAAATTAACGAAATTAAAGTTTATAAAAACAAATTGAAATGCCTACAATTCAACAATTAGTTAGAAAAGGAAGAGTGGCGCTTGCAGAAAAAAGCAAATCTCCCGCATTGGATTCATGTCCTCAGCGTCGCGGTGTTTGTGTGCGCGTGTACACTACAACTCCTAAAAAACCAAATTCGGCTATGCGTAAAGTAGCGCGTGTACGTTTGGCAAACCTGAAAGAAGTGAATGCTTATATACCCGGCGAGGGACATAACTTGCAGGAACACTCGATTGTAATGGTTCGCGGCGGTCGTGTAAAAGATCTTCCGGGCGTGCGTTATCACGTTGTTCGCGGCACGCTGGATACCGCCGGCGTAAATGGTCGCACGCAACGCCGCTCGAAATACGGTACGAAGCGTCCTAAGCCGGGACAAGCTCCGGCAGGCAAAGGTAAAAAATAACGACAAAATCAAGTTTAAACGCTTGTTGGAGTTTTAAAGGTCGCAGATGAAGGTTGAGTAAACAATTCGGAGGAATCTGTTGAAGTACGCTAAAAAGCAACCAAAAAACAAAAACTGAAAT
>JAISXQ010000139.1 GCA_031270425.1 Prevotellaceae bacterium
CGCCGGATAACAGGGAAAACGTTCGACCGGACTCAAATCCTTTCCGAAATATATGCCGGAATAATGGCTTGGTATAAAGAAGCGGAAACAGAACGTATCGCTTCGGAGTATAAAAAAGCTCTGTACCGCGGAATCGGGTTTTATCCGTTTCGCGATGAAAACGGAATTTTTCAGGCAAAAATACATTCCGTATACGCCGATGGTTTGCTCGAACTCGAAACCCTCGCAGGCGAACGCCGCCGGTATTACTTCAAAGAAGTGGAATTTGTGCATTGATAATTAGCACACGGACGACGCGGACTCTACGGATTTACACGGATATAATAACAAAAAAATCCGCGTCGTCCGTATTCCGGTTAACTATGGAAAAACAACCCGCGCCGTATCGCCGTATAAAGTCAGGTCTAAACGCGCATCATCATCTGTGTTTTTTTAGACGCCCTCAATTTCTCAAACGCCGTGCAGATCATTTTAATTGCCAAATTCTTGTATTTTCATTACTTTTGCAAAACATAAAGTAATATTAAAAACTACTTCTAAATCCTTAAAAAGGCGGGAAAGTCCCCTTTGGAGGATTTAGAGGGCTAATTTATAACGACATGAATATAGTTGACAGATTCTTGAAGTATGTAAGTTTCACTACAACTTCCGACGAAAATACCAACATGACCCCGAGTACTCCGGGGCAAATGGCGTTTGCTGAATATCTTGTAAAAGAACTGAAAACCACCGGCTTGCAGGAAGTCGATTTGGATAAAAACGGTTACGTAACAGCAACATTGCCTGCCAACACCGGCAAAACGGTTCCGGTTATCGGCTTTATCGCCCACATGGACACAAGTCCCGAAATGAGTGGAAAAAATATTAAAGCCCGTATCGTAAAAAACTACGACGGAAACGATATTCTGCTTAACGATAAAGAGGTTATCGTACTCGAAACAAGCGTTTATCCCGAAATCCTGCAATACAAGGGACAGGATATTATTGTAACCGACGGCGCTACTTTGCTCGGCGCGGACGATAAGGCGGGAATTGCCGAAATTGTTACGGCAATGGAATACCTCATTGCCCATCCCGAAATTAAGCATGGTAAAATCCGTATCGGTTTTACTCCCGACGAAGAGATAGGGCAGGGCGCCGACCACTTCGACGTGAAGAAATTCGGCGCCGAGTGGGCATACACCATGGATGGAAGCGAAATAGGCGAATTGGAATACGAGAATTTCAACGCCGCCGCCGCCAAAGTTATTTTCAAAGGATTGAACGTGCATCCGGGCTACGCGAAGCATAAAATGATTAATTCCATCCGCATTGCGCATCAGTTCGCAGCCATGTTGCCCCGCCACGAAACGCCCGAACATACAGAAGGTTACGAGGGTTTCTACCACCTGATAGCAAGCGAAGGTTCGGTCGAAAAATCAACGCTCAACTACATTGTCCGTGACCACGACCGCGACCGCTTCGAACGCCGCAAAAAAGAAATACAGCATTTGGTCAATAAAATCAACGCCGAATTCGGCGAAGGTACGGCGACGCTCGAACTCCGCGACCAGTATTATAATATGCGCGAAAAAGTAGAGCCGGTAATACATATCGTTCACTTGGCGGAAGAGTCGATGAAAGAAATCGGCATCACGCCGAACATCAAACCCATTCGCGGAGGAACGGACGGAGCGCGCCTTTCATTTGAAGGACTTCCCTGTCCGAATATTTTTGCGGGCGGACACAATTTCCACGGACGCTTCGAATACCTGCCCATCCGGTCGATGGAGAAAGCAAGCGAACTTATTGTGAAAATTGCTGAGAATTTGGAGAAAAAATCGTAAGAGAAGATATGAGGCTGTCTCAAAAGCACACGGATGACACAGATAAGACGGATTTGCACCGATAAATAAGAGACGCATATTTTTAACATATTAATAGATAACAGGTTAAAAATCCGTGTAAATCCGTCTTATCCGTGTCATCCGTGTGCTTTTGAGACATCCCCTTCCTTTTTTGCTATTTTAAGCCGGATGAATCGCTTCCGACGGACATATATCCGCGCAAGTTCCACAATCCGTACATACATCCGGGTCGATAACATAAATATCGCCTTCTGATATTGCCTCTACCGGGCATTCGTCTATGCATGAACCACATGCAATACAATCGTCATTAATTACGTAAGCCATTTTGTTTTGTATTTTAGTTAGTAATAGTTAGTTTGGCAAAAATAGGAATTTTTTTATTCCGACAAAAATTTTTTTTGTCCGAAACCTGTTTTTTTTTAAACTTTTTGACCAAAAGCAAGGTCGCCTGCATCGCCAAGTCCGGGTACAATATACGAATGTTCGTTTAGTCCGGGGTCGATGGCGGCAACCCAAAGTGTTGTTTTGTTGTTGGGAAAACGTTCGGCAACATAATCAAGCGCCTGCTGGCTGGCTATGATGGTTGCAATATGAACCTTGTCCGGCTTTCCTTTCGTAAGCAAGGCGCCGTAAGTCAGTTCCATCGAACTTCCTGTGGCAAGCATGGGGTCGTTGATAATCAACGTTTTTCCATCCAGACAGGGCGAAGCGATGTATTCGATGAAAATATCGAATTTCAGCGCGTCCTTATATTTGCGGTAGGCTGAAACGAAAGCGTTTCCCGCCTTGTCGAAATAATTCAGGAAACCGTTGTGAAAAGGGATTCCCGCGCGGAGAATGGTCGCGATAACGATGTTGTCCGAAATTTGGGGAACAGACGAAACGCCAAGCGGAGTTTGAACGTCTTCGGGCGTATAGTCGAGCGTTTTGCTGATTTCATACGCCATTATTTCGCCCACTCGTTCCAAGTTCCGGCGAAAACGCATAGAATCTCCTTGTATGTCCGTCGAACGGATCTCTTTCAGGTAATGATTTAAAATGGAATTGTGTTCCGAAAGATTGATAATTTCCATGATATAATTAAAATTTGCAGCAAAATTAATGAAAAAACTTTAGTACGTGGTAAATATATGAATCCTTTTATGGTTGGTTGTTCATATTTTATATACTTTTGTTTTGGAAAACTTATAACATCAAAAACTTGATATGAATAACAACATGTATTTAAAGGCGGCTTTGATTCTTTTTCTTATGTCCGCAACGCTTTCCCTTCCGGCTTATAATGTCGTGGGGCATCGCATCATTGCCGAAATTGCGTACAAAAACCTGAATGAGAAGACCTGCGAGCAGGTTGACAACATACTCGGCAAAAGAGGGGTCATTTATACTTCGTCGTGGGCGGACGAGATAAAAAGCGACAAATCTTATGCTTACAGCTATCCGTGGCATTATCAGAATTTGAAAGCCGGACTGTCTGCCAAAGAAATAAAAACGCTGCTCGAAAATCCTGCCGCCGAAGGAAAGCATTTGTTTTTTGCCATCGACGAAATGATCGCACGCTTGAAAAAAGACAAAAACGACGCCGAAGCATTGAAGTTTCTGGTGCATTTTATTGGCGATTTGTACCAACCCTTGCATTTAGGTCGTCCGGAAGACAAAGGCGGAAATAAGGTTCAAATGCGATGGTTCGGGAAAGGGACGAATATCCATGCGGTTTGGGACGGGTCGCTTATCGACTCGCGGAAAATGTCGTCGTCGGAATACGCCGCTTTTTTGGAAGACAAATTTGAGCCTCGCAAAGAGGAGATAAAACGGTGCAGCTACTTGGAGTCGATACTGAAAATTTACGAAACGGCAAACGAAATTTACAATTACGATTTGTCCGACACGAATAACTACCATTACATATACCGTTTTATGGATCGGCAGGACGAAATGCTGTTTATGGGAGGAATACGGTTGGCAAATATACTGAACAGTATTTTTTAGAACGAACCTGAAACTCGAAACCTGAAACTTGAAATTGGAAGGATGAAAACAGAAATCGGAAATATAGATCGGGAACAAGCCGTATTAGTCGGGCTGATAACGCCGGCGCAAAACGAAGTCAAAGCAAAGGAATACCTCGATGAATTAGCGTTTTTATCGGAAACAGCGGGCGCTTTCCCGGAGAAAATGTTTTTTCAGCGACTCGATTATCCCAATCCGAACACCTTCGTAGGTCCCGGTAAACTGGCGGAAATAAAAACATACATCGATGAAAACGAAATAAACCTGGTTATTTTTGATGATGAACTTTCGCCCAAACAGTTGCGGAACATCGAACGCGAACTGAACGTAAAAATCATCGACCGCACCAATCTGATCCTCGATATTTTTGCAAAACGGGCGCAAACCGCCAATGCCAAAACACAGGTGGAATTAGCTCAGTATCAATATATGTTGCCGCGCTTGACCCGCTTGTGGACGCACTTGGAACGGCAGCGCGGCGGTATCGGCATGCGCGGTCCGGGCGAAACGCAGATAGAAACCGACCGCCGCATCATATTAAACAAAATATCGCTGCTCAAATCGAATCTGAAAGATATTGACAAGCAAATGGCGACACAGCGCAAAAACCGCGGTAAAATGGTGCGTGTCGCACTTGTGGGTTATACCAATGTGGGAAAATCGACGCTGATGAACCTGATAAGCAAATCGGAAGTTTTCGTCGAAAACAAACTGTTTGCAAC
>JAISXQ010000200.1 GCA_031270425.1 Prevotellaceae bacterium
TTTAACTTTTAGAATATAATATTTATGACTAAGACAATCACTTTCAACGAGCTGCGTAAAATCAAAGATGCGCTCCCAAGCGGTAGTATGGCCAAGATCGCAGAAGAACTTGGCCTGAATAAAGAAACAGTACGGAACTATTTCGGCGGTTATAATTACAAGGATGGCAAGAGTTGCGGCATTCACATAGAGCCGGGACCGGATGGAGGCTTGGTAATGCTCGACGATACACAGATACTTGACATCGCTCTCCGTATTTTAGAAGAAAACAAATCCTGACAAGTTTGGCAAGTAAAAAAGAGGCTGTTTCAAAAGTGTTTTTAGTGCTTTCGAGACAGCTTCTTTTTTTTACGTAATTTCCGCTTGGCGGTAAATCAGGCTAAACTAACGAACAACTCTTTTTCAATTTCGTTGAAGTTAACTTTTCCTTCGCGGGCTAACCAACCTAAGGCAAGGTTCAAATCCTTTTCTGTTAATTTTGCGGCTTTCTTAACTTCTTTAATAGTAAGTTCGCCGTTTCCTAAGGCTTCCCAAATAAGCCCGGCATTAATTCCAATTGTGTCTACTAACATAAAATCTTTTGTAAACTACTTTTTGATTAAAATTTTAAAATAAAGTCGTTGCAAAAATACAAAAAATATATTAATAAAACAAATATGCAGATTTTTAGCTTGCTGAATTTCAATTTTATATCCGCGTATTTACATTCTGATTTATTTCGTATCTTTGCGGGTGATCAAAAACAAAAAGTTTCAGGATGAAAGTAATTATCGTTGGTACGGCTTATCCGTACAGGGGAGGTTTGGCTGCTTTTAACGAGCGCCTCGCCACCGAATACCGGCGACAGGGATATGAAGTGAAAATATATACGTTCAGGCTTCAATATCCGGCTTTTCTCTTCCCCGGCAAAACGCAATATTCCACCGGTTCACAGCCGCCGGTTCTGGATATTACCCGCCGGATAAACTCGGTTAATCCTTTTAACTGGCTCAAAACCGGACGGATGATAAAAAAAGAAAAGGCTGATTTGTTGATTTTTGCCTATTGGATGGCTTTTATGGCTCCGTGTTTCGGAACGATTGCGAAACTTTCGCGGACGAAGGGCGTTAAGCGTATCGGGCTAATTCATAATATGATACCTCACGAACCAAACCTTTTGGACAAAATCTTTCCGAAGTATTTTATAAAACAGATGGATGCTTTTATTGCATTGTCCGGTTCTGTGGCGGAGGATATTGCCAAGTTCGACAGGCAAGATAAACCGAAGGCTGTTTCGCCTCATCCTCTTTACGACCATTTCGGCGAAAAAATATCCCGCAAAGAGGCGCTTGCCTTCCTGAATTTGGACGATAATGTCCGTTATATGCTTTTTTTCGGTTTTATCCGCGATTACAAAGGACTCGACCTGCTGTTGAAAGCGTTTGCGGACGAAGGTCTGCGTAAGCTGAACGTAAAATTGATTGTCGCCGGCGAGTTCTACAATAATTCAAAACGTTACTTCGATTTGGAAAACGAACTGAACCTGAGCGGACGTGTGCTTTGGTACAGCGACTTTATTCCTGACAGCGAGGTGAAGTATTTTTTCAATGCGGCGGATATTGTTGTTCAGCCCTATAAATCCGCAACTCAAAGCGGGGTAACCCAAATTGCATATCATTTTGAAAAACCGATGCTGGTAACCAATGTAGGCGGTTTGTCCGAGATTGTTCCGAACGGAAAAGCGGGATACGCGGTTGACCCGGACGAAAAGGAAATTGCCGCTAAATTAACCGGTTTTTTTGAGAATAAACGTTTTGACGATTTTCAGCAGGGAATATTGGAAGAAAAACAGAAATACGGATGGGACATTTTGGTTAAAGCGATTGATAACATAACGAAAAGCATTCCTTAAAAAAAGAATTATTTCTAACTTATTAACAAAAAAAGAAATGACAGACAGCAAAGCAGGCAAAAGCCGGAAAAAAAGAACCGGTAACATAATACAGGGCAAAGACTGTCACGTATGGCAGTTTTCCCGCGTAGGAGGCGTCAACCGTGTTAACTTAGAGTCGGGCAGGGACTTGATTGAATTGGAACATCTCGACCAGAAATTATGGACGGCTCTGAGTTGTCCCGTGTACGGTCTTGAAATTGACTCTAAAACACTGGAATTGATCGACCATAATCACGACGGACGTATCCGCATTCCGGAAATTCTTACAGCAGTCAAATGGCTGCTTGCCTTAGTCAAAAATCCGGACGACGTTATCGAAAATAATAAAACGCTCCCCTTGTCGGCAATTAACGACAGCACGGAGGAAGGCAAGCTGTTGCTGGCTTCCGCGCGTCAGATACTTGCCAATCTGGGCAAGCCCGGCGCTACGGAACTGACCGTAGAAGAAACATCCGATACGGCAGCTATTTTTGCAAATACGCTGTTTAACGGCGACGGCGTTATTACTGAGGATGCGGCATCCGGCGAAGCGTTGAAGAAGATTATCAACGATATTATAGCCAATATCGGGTCGGTCGGCGATTTGAGCGGGAAACAAGGCGTCAAT
>JAISXQ010000056.1 GCA_031270425.1 Prevotellaceae bacterium
ATACGCAACGAAAGGGCTGTCGAACTCTGCTTTGAAGAACACAGATGGTACGATGTATTATCTTGGGGTGAAGGTCAGATTGAATTTTCAAAACCGGTATTGGGGATGAATATCGTAAAAAAGAACGACGGCTCTTTTGTGTACACGCCTTTTCAATATGGCGCTACACCCATATTCAACGATTATATGAATTTGTATCCTTTCCCCGATGACGAAGTATTAAAAAGCAAATACCTCGAACAAAATCCGGGTTGGATCGTAAAAACTAATTGATAACGTAAAAGGAAAGACTTATGAATAAGATATATAAATATTGGACTGTGCTGAATACGCTGTTTTTATTTGGGTTTTCTCCATTGTTGGCTCAATCTGTAATCTCATCGGACATTATCGAAAGAAACAGCATTTCGAGCATAGAGCAGGCGATGAATGGAACCTTGTCAGGATTGTATTCCATCAAATCGGGAGGAGAAAAATTCGGAAAAAGTAACTTCAATTTCTATGTGAGGGGCATAGCGACGACAGCAAGTAGCAATCCGCTTATCCTTGTTGACGGTATGGAAGTAAACATCGACCTGATTGACTACAACGAGATAGAGAGTATTACGGTGCTGAAAGATGCAAGCGCTTTGGCTATGTACGGCATGCGCGGAGCAAACGGCGTAATTCTCATCACGACAAAAAGAGGGAAAGGCGATGATTATACGTTTAATCTTAGTGTCAGAACCGGGATTCAACAACCGGAACGCATCGGTACACGTCTAAATGCCTGCCAATATACTACGCTTTACAACGAAGCCTTGAATAACGACGGACAAAATTCTATTTTTAATCCCGGCGTCTATTTATCGGAAGGGAGAGATGCTTATTTATACCCCGATGAAGATTTTCAAGAGCAGTTTCTTCGTCTGTCGACGCCTTTCCAGCACTATAATTTTTCGTCGTCAGGAGGAAGCAGGTTAGCAAAGTATTTTGTTACGGCTGGTTATCTAAAACAAGAGAGTCTGTTTAAAAACACAGCGGTAAATAACGATTACGAACGATACAATTTCAGGATAAATCTGGATATAAACCTGACGGAAAATTTATATTTCAATATATTGACGTCGGCTGTTGTCGCCCAACAAGGCTTTCCTTATGCCGGCGACGGAGAATTTGATAACAATGCCGCCAACACGAATAATTGGATATTCAACACGCTGATGACGCTGCCGGCAAATGCCTTTCCGTTGTTTAATAAAAATAATACGCTGGGCGGAACATCCGAATATAAGAACAACCCTTATGGAATGCTGAACAAAAGAGGTTACCGCAGTGATGAGAGCCGGCTTTTCAATGCGTTGATAAAAGGGAACTATAATTTAAACAAAATCACGGATGGACTTTCGCTGGATTTTTCCTATGGTTTTGAAAGTTTTAACAATCAGTTTACAAGAGTATCGCACAGTTACGCCGTTTTTGAAGAAATGCCTGACGGAACATACACGCAATACGGAACAGACGATGCAAAGGATTCGCGGACGTCCGCTCTTATATCTGATTTTTATAAATACAGCATGTTAAATTTCGGCATGCAATACCGGCGCTCGTTCAACAAACATGATTTATCGGCTCAGTTGCTTTACAATCATTCTGTCGAAACGGCAACGGGCGACAATCCCGATTACAACTATCAAGGGTTGTCGCTACGCGCTCATTATGGTTATCAAAAACGGTATTATGCCGAATTGACCGCGGCTTATCAAGGGTCGAATAATTTTATACGAGGTAAACGCAGCGGACTTTTTCCGGCATTGGGCTTGGCTTGGATAGCCTCCGAAGAAGATTGGTTCAACAGCAACGATAATCTCGACCTGCTGAAAATAAGAGCGTCTTACGGACTTACAGGCAACGACCAAACCGGAGGACGCCGTTTCCCATACCGCCAAACTTACACGCTCGAAAGCGGATACACTTTCGGAGTTCCGGGAGGATGGTTTCAAGGAACGCAAAAGGGCGTTTTACCAAACGAAAACGAAACATGGGAAAAATCGTACAAAGGCAATTTCGGTATTGATATGAAATTATTCGGGGCATTTTCTGTTTCGGCAGATTATTTTTATGAAAACAGAACCGGCATCCTTGTAGATTATTCAAACATAACACCCTCGTTAATAGGAAGTGGCTTGTCAAAATATAATGCGGGAATAATTCGGAATCAAGGAACGGAACTTAGCTTAACGTATAATAAAACCATTGACAAACTCAATTTTTGGATCGGCGGCAACATTATGTGGGCAAAAAATAAAATTATTGATTTGAAGGAAATTGCTTATCAATATCCGCATCAATACAGAAAAGGACATTCCACCAATACATTATTCGGATACGAAACAAACGGTTTTTATTTGTCGGACGAACAGGTAACCGGCGCGCCGACAGGACAATTCGGTACACCCGAGCTGGGCGATTTGGTTTATGTTAATCAAAATGCAGGCGACGATAATATTATAGATACACGCGACCAGGTGGCTCTTGGCAATATTTTTCCCGAAATTGTTTATGGCGCCGCATTAGGAGCCGAGTATAAAGGCTTTGATTTTTATTGCAACGTGGAAGGAAGCGGTTCTTATTATACGCATTTTATCCCGTCCAAACTAAGCACATACAGCTATGCCAACAGGTGGAATCCTGATAATCCTTCGGTTCAGACAAATTATCCACGATTGAGTATTTCCAGCGATTATAATCAGCAGACGTCGGACTTTTGGATGCAGAAAACGTATCTGCTCAGCATTTCGTCCGCCGAGTTTGGCTATACACTGCCGGAAAGCTTGGTTAAAAAAGTCAAACTGTCGTCTGTAAGGGCATATTTGAACGTAAATAATCCATACAATTTTACGAATGTAAAAGATAATCGCAACCCGGAAGCTACCGGCGCCGGTTATACCGAAATGCCTTTACTGAGAACATACATAATTGGGTTGTCCATTAACTTATAAAACAGCGAAATCATGAAAAAATATAACTGCTTATTACTTGTCGCCGTCGTTGCTTCGCTTGTAAGCTGCGACAGTTTCCTTGAACCGGAGAAAGACGGCAAATTATTGGAACAGGACGTTTGGGAAAGCCAGACAAAATACGCTTTTGGCATATTGAACAGCGCGTATTCAAATTTACACAAGGGTTATAACCGGATTGACGGAGCCATGTTGGCGGCAGCCTCGGACGAAGCCATTCACAACGACTTAACCAGCTCCATCAAAGGTTTCAACGACGGCACATGGGGACCTTACTTCCCCATTGAGAATGTTTGGGACAACCACTACAACGGCATTAGCAAAGTGAACGAGTTTTTTGAAAATATCGATCGCGTACCTATTCCCAACGAAGGTATTTCCATAGAAGGTTCCACACAAGAATTAATTCTGACACGGGAACGGATGAAAGGAGAAGCTTTTTTCCTAAGAGCGTTCTTTTATTTTGAATTAATTAAACGTTATGGAGGCGTACCTTTAATTACAAAGACGCTTACGCCGGACGAAGCCAAGTCTGCGGTTCGGGCGTCGTATGACGATTGCATGGAACTGATTCTTCGAGATTGTGATTCGGCAATAGTCCGCCTTCCCGAACGCTACATCAGCGTGCAGAGCGGGGCGATAGTAGGATACAATCAGGACAGTAATTTGGGGAGGGCTACAAGTATCGCGGCGCTTGCCTTAAAATCAAGAGCTTTGCTTTATTGGGGCAGTCCGTTGAACAATACTGCCGAAGATAAAGAACGCTACAAGGCGGCAGCCGATGCTGCTCAAAAAGTTATACAGTCCAAAATTCCCGGTCTGTTGAGTTTCTACGAAGGAGAATCTTTTTCCGATTTATATGTGGTAAGCCAGTATTTCCCGCAATACAACAAGGAAATTATATTTTCGACAACGTATTACAGCGCCACCGAAGTAGAACGGCAAAATGCACTGATAACAGCTGGGGGACGAGGCTTAACAAGTCCTACGCAAAATTTGTCGAATGCTTTCGGTATGAAAAACGGCAATGCCGGATACGATACCGGCAATCCGTATGCCGACCGGGATCCCCGTTTTTATATGACACTGGCACACAACGGTTATGCTTACACCATGAACGGACGAGGCGCCACTGTGGATACATACACGGGAGGAAAAGACGCGGCAGGAACTTACAAAACCGCCACCCGTACAGGTTACTATTTAAACAAGTTCCTTTCAAAACAGGCTGTTTGGGACGGAAGCACGAATAACGTTACCAGAACATGGATTTTCATCCGCTACGCAGAAGTTTTGCTCAACTATGCGGAAGCCGCAAACGAATACTTCGATTCTCCAAACGATTCGGTATATATTACCTTGGAATTAGTCAGGAAACGAGCCGGCTTATCTCCATACACAATAACAAGGAATAAAACAAAAGAAGAAATGCGCGAAATCATTCAAAACGAACGGCGCATCGAATTAGCTTTCGAGGAGCATCGCTTTTTTGACGTGCGGCGTTGGAGACTGTTCGACGACCCTGTAAAAAAAGAAGACTACCTGAATATCAAAGGCATTAGGATTACAAAGAATGGAGATGATTTTTTGTACGAAGAATACCCGGTCGAAAAGCGTGTGTTTGAAGAAAAAATGTATCGATACCCAATACCGCAAACCGAAATACTGAAAGCGCCGGGAATTATACAAAACAAGGACTGGTAAAAATCGGGAGATTCTTATGAAAAAAAATGTATTAATTATAGTTTGTATTACCTTGGCATTGTTCTCATGCGCTTTTTTCCTTGCGAAAGAAAAAAAACAATACCATGTAAAAACCGTTAAGTTCGCAAACGGGCTTAGCCTCGACCGGAAAGTAGACATCGCTTCCCGTTTAATTCCAACACGCCGGCAATTAGCTTGGCAGCAATTGGAATTAACCGCTTTCCTGCATTTTGGAATCAATACTTTTACGGGGAGGGAATGGGGCGACGGAACAGAAGATCCTCGATTGTTTAACCCCGGTGATTTCGACGCCGGACAATGGATTTCAACCTTGAAAGACGCCGGATTTAAACTCGCCATAATAACAGCGAAACATCACGATGGATTTTGCTTGTGGCCTACTAAAACGACACGTCATTCGGTTCAATATTCTCCGTGGAAAAACGGTTGCGGCGATGTAGTAAAAGAGGTAAAAGAAGCCTGTGACAGGTACGGGTTGAAATTCGGGATATACTTATCGCCGTGGGATCGCAATGCCGACTGCTACGGAGATTCTCCCCGCTACAACCAGTTTTTTATCGACCAGCTTACCGAATTGCTGACTAATTACGGAGAAGTCCACGAAGTGTGGTTCGACGGCGCTAATGGCGAAGGACCCAACGGCGCAAAACAAATTTACGACTGGCAGGAATTTTATGAGGTAATACACCGCTTGCAACCGAATGCTGTAACAGCTATTAAAGGCGACGACGTCCGGTGGGTAGGCAACGAAGATGGTTACGGAAGGGAAACCGAATGGTCGGCAACAGCGCTGACGCCGAGCGCATACCACCGGGGCGACGAGCAAAACAAAAAGCTTGGAATTAACTCACAATCAAAAGATTTAGGAAGCAGAGAACTGCTCGACAAAGCAACGGAGTTGTTTTGGTATCCATCCGAAGTAGACGTATCGATTCGTCCCGGATGGTTTTATCGCATTGAAGAAGATGATAAGGTCAAGTCCTTACGCGAGTTAACGGATATTTATTTTAAATCCGTAGGTTACAATTCCGTTTTACTGCTCAATATTCCCCCTGACGACAAGGGGCGCATAAACAAAAAAGATTCTATAAGACTGATGGAGTTTGCCCGGCATATCAAGATAATATTCGATGAAAATTATGTACGGGAAAAGCCTGCTTTATGGAAAGCCCGAAAAGGTGATGCAAAAGAATATTCCATAAAAAACAGCGCAACGATAAATACCATCCTTCTTCAAGAAGATATATCGGAAGGGCAGCGGGTAGAAAGTTTCTCCTGCAAAGCATTAATTGACGACAATTGGATACCCGTAGCGGAAGGAACAACTATCGGCTACAAACGGATCGTTCGTTTTGACGATTGCCGTCCTGCTAAAATACGCATAACCATAAACGAAACGCGGAACAGGGCAAATATTTCATCCGTCGGCGCCTATTATGCTCCGAATATTGCCGCGGATGAAAACGAGTCCTCAATTAAGTTTACAATTGACGAATAAATAATAATAATTTATAAAATCAGTTTAGTTTTATAACAGTTAATAACAGCCGTTTATTTATTAAGTCTAAAAAATTCATTAATTTTGTTTTCTTATTTTAATCTATGAGTTCAAAAGATGATGAAAAAAATATTCTTCACCTGCTGCTTTCTAAATTTGACGGTTTTATTACTTTCTGAAAATCTTGTATTTAGGCATCTCGATAGAAAAGACGGATTATCTCAGATGAATATCCTTTCTATTTATCAGGATGAAGTCGGCACAATGTGGTTCGGCTCATTGGAAGGTTTGAATAGTTTCAACGGTCAAGAGATAAGCGTATTCAGACCTTCAATGACAACTAAGGGTCTTACACAAAATGAGATATTTGAAATCTGTGGAAACAGGAAAGGGGTGATTTATATAAAAGCCAGAAAAGATTTGGTTAAATACGATCTTTACAAGCAAAAGTTCCACTGCCTTCAATACGGAAATATCAACGATATATTTTATTCAAACGACACGCTTTGGATGGCAACCGGCGACCAGGTACTGGCTTATACCGGAGAAAATCAGGATAGTTTGTCCGTTTTCTACCATCTGGATCGACAGATAGCAGCCGCAAAAATTTTCACAACAGAAAGCCGTATCTTTTTAAGCGCGGAAAACCTGTTATACAGCATTTCAAAAAAAACGCGTGAGGTAGAACGTGTTTTCCCGATTAACGATGATGTGAAATGCTTTTTCAAGGACAGTAAAAATAATTTCTGGATCGGAACATCGAAAAGCGGGCTTTATAAAATCACGCCCCAAAACGACACCATTCATTTTACCCATTCGGGAAATAAGAATTCAATATCCAATAACCTGATAAGAAGCGTAGTTGAGGACAATACGGGAACTATTTGGGTCGGCACTTTTTTCGGACTTAACAAATACGATGTAAACACGAATAAATGGACGGTTTATACCCAGGCAGGGAACAAAGAAGAACAGGGTTTAAGCCACAATTCTATTTATGCCCTTTATAAGGACAAACAGGGAACAATATGGATTGGAACATACTTTGGAGGGGTAAATTATTTTAATCCCGAAAAGCATACATACGACTTCTTTGGCTCTGATCCGAAAGACCCTCATTCGGTCAGCTATCCTTTTGTCGGGAAAATGACGGAAGATAAAACAGGAAATTTATGGGTATGCACCGAAGGGGGAGGGCTTAATTTTTTTGACAAAAAAACAAAAACTTTTAAGAAATACATCCATAACGAAAGAGGCAATGCCGCGATAGGACACAATAACCTGAAATGTTTATGGTACGACACTAATCGCGATATGTTGTACGTCGGCACCCACACCGGAGGATTATCAATATTGGACGTCAAAAAAGATAAATTCCGCACGCTGAGACACGACGCCGCGGACAAACTGTCGCTTCCCGATGATATTGTAAACGAAATGCAATACTATAAAAACGAATTGGTTGTATTAACACATCAGGGAATTTCAAAAATGAATCTTCAAACGGAAACTTTTCACAAGTTGTCCGGCAATGAAAAAGTCAACAAAATTTTGACAAGGCGGCATACGTATGAAACTTTTCTGATCGACAGTCAAGACCGCCTTTGGTTATCGTTGTTTTACGGCGGTCTTATGTCGATAAATCTGAAAACAAATGAAATAAAGGAATATCATTACAACGAAAAAGATCCGTCGGGCATCGGTAAATTCAAAACAATAAAGATTTTCGAGAGTTCGCAGCGCCGTCTGTTTTTCTGTACCATAGGTTCGGGATTGTTTGAATACGACGCGAACAACGACAATTTTATCAACTACACTTCCGAACAGAAGGAAATCCTGAGCAATTATTGTTATTATATCGCGGAGCTACCCTACAAATATTTAATTATACTGCACGGACAAGGCGTTACGTTTTTCAATCCGGTAACTTCCCGTTTGGAAACAAGCTACGAATTCAGCGAACAAAGTTTTAACCAGGGATCGACCGTATATGTAACGCGCGACGAAAAAATGTTTTTTGGGGGAAATAACAGTTTGGTATCATTCGGAGAAGAAATACTCCAAAACGTTATCGAAAATTCCAACAATATGTATTTCAACCATCTGTTTATTAACAATAAAGAGGTGCTTCCCGACGATAATACAGGAATCCTGTCCAAAGCCATCATGTTTTCGGACAATCTGAACCTGAAACATAACCAAAACAACATCGTCGTTAAAATAGCCATGTCCGAATACGTATCGACAGGCAACTTAGGATACGAATATAAACTGGAAGGATTTAACGAAGAATGGATTATTGTGCCGTCCAACAATCAGATAACCTATACGAATCTTAATACGGGAAACTATACGCTGAAAGTCCGCGCCCTGTATAAAAACGGAAGCCCGCAAAAAGAAATCAACCTGAAAATAAACATAAGACCGCCTTTTTATGCTTCCACAGGAGCGTATATACTGTATTTTACGCTGCTCGGATTAATTATCCTCTTTTACATCCACTTCAAAATCAACAAGACGAAATTGCAAACCTCGCTGGAATTTGAGCGGAAAGATAAAGAGCGTATTAAAGAACTGAACAACGACAAACTGCGGTTTTTTACCAATATTTCGCACGAATTCAGAACTCCGCTCACTCTTATTATCGGGCAAATCGAAATTCTGCTTGGTCCGGATAATATAAAAAATCCGTCGGTGTACAAGAAGTTGCTGCAAATTTATAAAAACACGACCCATCTGCGTTCGTTAATTACCGAACTGCTCGATTTCAGGAAGTACGAACAAGGCTATTACAAACTAAAAGTGCAGCAAACGAATCTGGTTTACTACATTCAAAGTATTTACGAAACTTTTCAGGAATACGCTGCAAAATTAAACATCAAATATACGTATGAATATACCGAGAAAGATATTCCTGTATATATAGACCCTGCCCAGTTTCAAAAAGCGATTTTCAATCTGCTTTCCAATGCCTTTAAATACACGGCGCCGGAAGGAAGCATAAAAATAAAGGTGCAACGAAAAAGCAACGGGGTTGTAATATCGGTTGAAGACAGCGGAGCAGGCATCCCGTCCGAATCGTTAACCAATATTTTTAACCGCTTCTATCAAATAGAATACCGTTCTTCCGGTCTTAGCATGGGCACCGGAATCGGTTTGGCGCTTACGAAAGAAATTGTTACGGGACACAAAGGGACGATAAGCGTGGAAAGCGCTGTTAATAAAGGCAGTATATTTTACGTCAATTTATCGTTGGGCTGCGCTCATTTTTCTTCGGACGAAATTCAGCACGAATCATCCACAGATTCCCATATCATTACGGACGAAATTTTAATTTTCCCCGATATGGAAAACGAAGCGGAAACCGACGAAATGTTTGCGGAAACCGGGGAAAATACAGAGAATCCTTCTATTTTGATTGTCGAGGACAACGATGAGTTGCTGGATATTCTCAAAGAAGCCTTTTCACCGTATTACAATGTATATACGGCTTCAAATGGAAAAGAAGGATTTGAAATGGCGCTGGAAAAGCAGCCGGATATAATCGTAAGCGATGTGATGATGGGCGGGATGTCCGGGAAAGAAATGTGTTATAAAATAAAAAACAACATCAACATATCCCACATTCCGGTGGTGCTTCTTACGGCGCAGACTTCCGCCACCCACATTATTGAGGGATATATGTTTGGAGCCGATGATTACGTAACAAAGCCTTTTAATATCAATATCCTCATTTCCCGCTGCAACAATTTAATTAAAAGCAGGAAACAGCTTTATCAACGGGCTATTAATCAATCCGAATTCATATCCGCAGTTTCAAGCCACGACCAGCAACTGATAAAACAGACCACAGAAATTATACGGGCTAATTTTTCAAATCCCAAATTCGATATGAATATGCTGGGAATAGAACTGGGAATGGGCAGAAGCAAATTGTACACCATCATAAAAAAGATAACCGGGTTAACACCGAACGAATTCGCCCTTAGCATAAAATTAAAGGATTCGTTAAAACTGTTAGAAGAAGAAAAACATTTAAACATATCTGACATCGCTTACCAGATGGGCTTCTCATCAACCAAATATTTCAGTAAATGCTTTAAGGACTTCTTTGGCGTTTCTCCATTAAATTACCGGAGGATAAAAGTTTCCGGAGATAAACTCTCGGAAGAAGAGGAGGAAGAATAAGAGAAAGAAAAGTAAGCGCTGGCTTGTTATTTGTCGGAATTAGTTTAATGATTTCATTCAATTATATGTATATCCAAACTATAAACTCCAAACTATAAACTATTCTTTAAACCATCCTGCATACATGGCGTAGTTGTGGGCTATTCTCCGGTTCATTTCGTTGGTTTGCTCCGGTTCCACATTTTTGACGAACTTGGCAGGAACTCCCGCCCAAAGCGTATAAGGCGGGATTTTTGTATTACTCAGCACCAAAGCTCCGGCGGCGACAATAGCGCCTTCGCCCACTTCGGCATAGTCGAGCAATGTAGCGCCCATTCCTATTAAAGCGTAGTTGTCGATTTTTGCACCGTGTATTGTTACGTTGTGCCCCACGGAAACGTAATCGCCTATCTCCACCGTCGATTTCTGATAAAGCGTATGCAAAACCGAACCGTCCTGTATATTTACGTGATTTCCGATGCGGATGGAATTTACATCGCCCCTCAACACGGCATTGAACCATACGCTGCAAGCTTCGCCCAAAACAACGTCGCCTACAAGGGTAGCGTTTTCAGCCAAAAAACAATCTTTGCCTGTTTGCGGAGTAAAACCCCGAACTGATTTTATTAGAGCCATTTATTTAGAAGCAAGAGCCAAGAGTCAAGAGCCAAGAACCAAGAACCAAGAACCAAGAACCAAGAATCAAGAGTCAAAGTAATTTATCCACGAAACAACGTTCGGCGTAGCCAATTACACGAAACAACGTT
>JAISXQ010000090.1 GCA_031270425.1 Prevotellaceae bacterium
AACCAATCACATAAACTATTGTGTCCTATTGTGCCTATTGTGGTTTTTGTATTTTTTGTCATGTACTAAGAGGATTTTATTTCTTTCAGATGTTTTTCCCAAGCCCACGCGCTGCGAAGCGTTTCGTCAATTGTTTCGGCAGCCTTCCAACCTAACACGTTATTGGCTCGCGAAGGATCTGCCCAAACCTTTTCAATATCCCCCTCGCGGCGTCCTACAATCTTGTAGGGAACTTTTACATTGTTCACCCGTTCGAAGTTTCTAATTATTTCCAACACGGATAAACCAAGACCCGTTCCGAGATTAAAAGTTTCCAATTGTTGCCCGCTTTTTTTATCAAGCATGCGTTTTACCGATACGACATGGGCTTTCGCCAAATCGACAACATGAATATAATCGCGTATGCACGAGCCGTCGGGAGTGTCGTAATCGTCGCCGAAAACTTTCAATTCGTCGCGCAAGCCCATAGCCGTTTGCGTTACGAAAGGCAGCAAATTATTGGGAACCCCATTAGGCAGTTCGCCTATTTCCGCCGAAGCGTGCGCTCCTATGGGGTTGAAATAGCGCAGTATAATTCCCTGGAAACAGGGATTTGCATGTACCGTATCGCGGATTATCTCTTCGCTGATTTGTTTGGTATTCCCGTAGGGCGACAAAGCCGGCTTGATGGGCGCTTCCTCTGTTACGGGAAGGACGTCCGGTTGTCCGTAAACGGTGCACGAAGATGAGAAAACGAGTTTTTTTATTTTGTGTATCGGCATCAACTGCAACAGGTTGATAAGCGAAACCAAATTATTGCGGTAATAAAGCAGCGGTTTTTCTACCGATTCGCCAACCGCCTTGCTTGCCGCGAAATGAATAACGGCGTCAATGTTGATGTGTTTCTCAAATGTCCTGTCCAAACTTACGTAATCGACGCAATCTATATTTTCAAAAGCCGGACGGATTCCTGTGATTTTCTCAATTCCGTTCAGTACTTCGATGTTCGAGTTTGAAAGATTATCAATCACGACAACCTCATATCCTTCTTTCTGCAACTCGACAACAGTGTGCGAGCCGATGTAGCCCGTACCTCCGGTTACTAAAATTTTTGCCATATCTTTTTTTATTAGAATAATTTTTTAGGATAAATGCCTTTGCGAACCAATTCGTTGATTTTTAGAACTACCTGGGAACGGTCTTCGGCGTAGGTTACTCCAAACCATTTCGAAGGAGTATCCAATACTTTGCAACTTGCCTCTCCTGTCGTAATCAGTTCATTTACAGCCAAAGGAATGTAAAATTCGGATTTCAGTTCCTGTCCGTGCTTAGACAGGAAATCCCTGAAAAATTTCCAGGAATACTCAAAATAGTCGGGCGTGAATCCCCACATATTCATCGAAACAGGCGTGCTGGGCGGGATAGCCACTTCTTCCCCTTTTTCATCCAAATACACGATAGTACCGCCTTTTTCTTCGATATGCGTACGTTCCACCACGTTTTTGAGGTAATTATGTTTATCGACGACGCACACGCCCCGGCTTACCGATCCGCTTTCGGACAGCGTATTTCCTACATGATAACCTATCATGCAGTATTCGTTTTTCGACCCGGCGACCGAGCGCAGGAAATCCGCTAAAACTACAAAGGATTCCTGCCCGTAAAAATCATCGGCATTAATCACGGCAAAGGGTTCGTGAATCACGTTGCTGCCCATCAATACCGCGTGATTGGTTCCCCAGGGTTTTTCGCGCTCTGGATTGTAAACGCTTCCTTCCGGCACTTTGTCGATGTCCTGGAATACAATCTCAACGTCGACAAGTCCGTTGTATTTATTAACGACAACTTCCCTGAAATCTTTTTCAAAACTGGCGCGTATAACAAAAACAACTTTCCCGAAGCCGGCTCTTATAGCGTCGTATATGGAATAATCCATAATAGTTTCGCCGTTGGGACCTAATCCGTCCAATTGTTTTAATCCTCCGTACCGGCTGCCCATGCCTGCCGCTAATACAAATAAAGTAGGTTTCATATTTTTTATTGTGAGTAGTTTTACAGGCTGCAAATTTAACCATTTGTTTTGAATCTGAAAACCTTTTTTGACAACAATAAATACAATTTTTTGAGACTCAATAAAATGTGTTTTCTTTCAATAAATTGGCTACAAAAAAAAGAGCGTCTCCCATAAAAAGACGCTCTTTTGATTTTTTGTCCGGTTACCGGATTATTTTTCTGCAAAATAAGTAAATTCCTGATTTTGAATACTCAGATTCAATACAATCAAATACTTTCTGTACTGTTCGGGGCTAAGCGCCGCTTTTACGTTTGCCAAATTGAAACGGAGCGTTTTTTCCAATTCAGGAGCATTGCCTTTTGCAGCTTTCAGCTTTTTCTCTGTCAGATGAAAGATATATTGCAAATCGTTCGTTTGAGAATCGTCGGTTTGCAAATACCTGACCATCGATTTGAACGTACTTTTGTCGTTCAACTTGTAAAATACGTCATAATTGCTGTTTGCAAATACATGAGTAGAGAATGCAACAGCCATTAGCGCAATTGAGACTAATACCTTTTTCATAATTCTAAAATTTTTAAATAACACAATCTTTTTTATACCTTAAAAAAACAATACAGGCAAGAAATTCCCTGTGATTATCCCATGGTATTCCTTGCTTGTATTATTTTTTTATGCCCATTGGCAATTTATCTCCCAATAGACGGTGCAAAATTATATGTTTTACAACATAAAAAACGACATTTCGTAGTTAAATATTGTTATTTAAAAATATAGAAAACGAATTTGTTTGCATAACTATATGATTTATAATCACTTATACATTATCCGTTGTACAAGCAATAAGCAATAAGGGAATAACAACTATTTATATTACTATTAAGGGTCTTAAAATTCAAATAATTCAATCTTTGATTTACCTATAAATAGTAGTCAAGTTGTTTCACAACAATTCCATTAATCGCTTGAATTAGCAATTTTCTATATAATTTATTCTTTTCTTTGCTATTTATTTTTTTATGTAACAGAAATGTTTTATTTTTGTCGTTCTATTAACTTAAATTTTTCTTTAATAATTAAACAACTTAAAAAGAATTAAAATGAAAAAAGTAAATGTTTTATTAGTAACAGTGTCTATTGCATTGACAAGTTTTGCCCAACCGCAAGCCGGAAGTTTGGGCGTAGAAGTAAATTTTGACCCGTTTAAGGCAATTACTCCTACTTTTTCTATTGACGGTTTAAGCGTGCGTTATTTCATTTCGGGGGACCTTGCCGTGAGAGGTAGTTTGAACTTCGCGTCTTCACCCAATACTGCGTACAGCTACGTTACTGTTGGAACCGATGAAACGGAATTTAAAACAAAAACAAACGTTACCACTTTCGGCTTTACTCCCGGAGTAGAATACCACTTGGTAAAATTTGAAAAAGGCAGTTTGTATGCCGGTGCGGAAATAGGATATGCTTTAACAAGCGCGTCTGCCTCAACAACGAACAACAAAAATGATGATGGGAGGACTCTAAAAGGCTCGGAC
Source organism: Prevotellaceae bacterium (assembly GCA_031270425.1). GTDB lineage: Bacteria > Bacteroidota > Bacteroidia > Bacteroidales > Paludibacteraceae > H1. Next base: position 3,526 of record JAISXQ010000090.1, read on the forward strand.
GATGCAGGAAACCGTTCCCAAAGCGCTTTCGGTTTAGCGGTTTTCACGGGAGTGAACTATTACTTAACGAAAAATCTGTATTTAGGCGCAGAACTTGGTTTGGGTTATTCTTCCTCGAAAAATAAAGAAATAGTTGAAAAAACTACGACTGGTGGAACAAGTACCGAAACTACGGATAAAGACTATTCGAAAAACGGAAATATAGGATTTGCGGCTGTTCCTACTTTCCGTTTAGGTTGGAATTTCTAAACATAATATATTTATATACACAAAGAGGCTGTCTCAAAAGTGTTTTAGCGCACGGATGACACGGACTCTATGGATTTGCACGGATCCGTAGAGTCTGTGTCATTTGTGTGTTTTTTGATACAGCCCTTTTGTTGTTTGTATCGCTATGGCTTAAATTAGGAATAATGTTGCAAAATGGCGCTTTTGCCCGAAACATGGGATTGTCCCAAAAGTAATTTATCCTCGAAACAGCTCTCAAACTTTTTACTTTTCAACTTATATT
>JAISXQ010000162.1 GCA_031270425.1 Prevotellaceae bacterium
AAGCATTCGGAGAAAATAATAGCCCCCTAAACCACCCCTAACCCCTAAAGGGGGACTTTTCGTGCAACGTAAGAGCGTTCTTGCGTTGCACTGTTTTGTTCTCACCTCACCCCCTGCCCTCTCCTTGAGGAGAGGGGAAAGGGCAGTGGAACGTAAGAGCGTTCTTGCGTTGCACTGTTGTGTTTTAACTTTTCCAACGTTTGGAACGTTGGAAAAGTTTATGAAAAAGTTTAAGTTTCGTGCAATGTAAGAACGTTCTTGCGTTGCATTGTCCTGTCCCCCTTCAGGGGTTAGGGGTCGTCTCCTGTTCCCCTTCAGGGGTTAGGGGTTCTTAGGGGTTAGGGGTTCCCAGCAAATCATAACTAAGCCGGTGGTAGGGCGTAACGCCGAAACGGCGGATGGCTTCGCGGTGCTTGCGCGTAGCATAAGCCTTGTTGTTGCTCCAGTCGTATTCGTTATGCTCTTGGTGGAGTTGCCGCATGTATTCGTCGCGGTGGGTTTTGGCAAGAACCGAAGCGGCGGCAATGGAAAGGAATTTACTGTCGCCTTTTACAATCGTTTGGTATGGAATATTTTTGTAGGGTTTGAATTTGTTGCCGTCCACAATAATAAAGTCTGGTTCTATCCGCAGTTTTTCGATCGCGCGGTGCATTGCCAGAATGGACGCGTTCAGTATGTTAATCCGGTCTATTTCCGCGTTATCGACCGACGCCACAGCCCACGCCACAGCCTGTTCTTCGATAAGGGGGCGGAGTTTTTCGCGTTGCTCTTTGCTTAGTTGTTTCGAATCGTTCAGCAGCGGGCAATCAAAATTTGCAGGCAGAACGACCGCCGCCGCCATTACAGAGCCTGCTAAGCAACCGCGCCCCGCTTCGTCGCAACCACATTCGTATTGAAACGAAGAATATTTTAGCCTCAATCCGTTAAACGGCTCTTGGGGGAAAAGCAGGCTGTCCGCGTTAAACGCTGCGCTTCGGGGTTTCGGCTGCCGTTTTTTCATTTACATCGTACTTTAAGGTTTCGTGCCACAGCAAGGGCGCCAGTTTTATAACCGGTTTATAACCAATCGATTTTTCTTTCGCTTCCTTGTCGAAAAAAGAAAAACGGCTGTCGAATGCTTCAAATACATTTAACAGTACGCTTACGATTAACGCAAATTTCAATGCGCCGAAAAGTCCGCCAAAGAGTTTATTCAATCCGCCCAGCGCCATAGCCGAGAAGAGTTTGTCCACCCAATGCGCCAGTATAAGCAACGCCGCGGCAAAAGCGACGAACAAAAGCAGGTAGGCGAGCGGAACGGCAACTTTGGCGGAAATGTTGAAGCTGTTCATCAACCAATCGGCGGCGAGCGGCGAAAATTGTTTCGCGCCGTATATGCCCAGAATAATGGCAGCCAGCGATGCAACTTCCTTAACCAGCCCCCTGAAAAGCCCGAAAATAAATCCTGCGGCAATCGGGATAAGAATAAAAATATCCAATGAGTTCATTTTTTGTTTCGTTCTTTTGCTTTGTTCAACGCGATTGAATAGGCTTTTTCGTAGTAAGCAATAAAATGTTTCCAAAGGGCTTCTTCGGCGATAACGGCGGCTTTTGCGCGGATTGCTTCCCGTTCTTTTCCGGGCAGGGCGGCAAAGGTGCGGATGCTTTCCCCTATGTTGGCGGCAACTTCGCTGTTGTTATAGTCGGAACGGTGTATAACGGCAACGCCGGTTTCTATCGAGTGCGAGAGCGGCAACGCCCATTGTCCGAATCCCGAAAGGTCGGTGGTAATCGTAGGAACCGAAAAGGCGATGCTTTCGAGCGGCGTATAACCCCAGGGTTCGTAATACGACGGAAAAACCGTCAAATCCATGCCAATCAGCAATTCGTAATAAGTCTTGTTGAAGATACCGTCTTTACCGTTCAAATACGACGGAACGAAAATAATCTTTACCTTTTCGTGCCGCATATTTGTAAAATGAAACCACTGCATGGCGTTCATCACATTGTCGTGGTAATAATCGTGAAGTTCGTGGGTCGTAAAGCGGTTCCACGAATACAGTTTCGTAGCGGGATTGTTGAGCGCCGAAGCCAAATCGTTCCGCATACCGGCAATATAAGCCGGAATCATAACGAAAGCCACGACTTCTTTCTTTGTTCCGGGATGTTCCGAAATAAGTTTTAAACTCTCGATAAAAATATCGACGCCCTTGTTTTTGTATTCGTATCTGCCGGCAGTGGCTACAAACAGGGCGTCCTCCGCAACTGTGTATCCCAGCAGCGTTTCGGCAACTTTTCGCAGGACGGCGCGGGCTTCTTTCCGCTTGCCGGGGAAAAGCGTTTTCTTGGGAACAAAATCGTTTTCAAAACCGTTTGGAGTTACAATATCGGGCTGTTTTTTCAGCAGTTGGGCGCATTCTCTTGCCGTAATGTCGCTGACCGTGGTAAAACAATCGACAACATGCGCCGCCGCTTTTTCGGTCGAATGTTTTGAAACCATGTTGAGTTCCTGCGCCATCTGGTCGCCGTCGTATTCCGGTAAATAGTTGTACAGGGGCTTGTTGTTGCCCGCAATGGAACGCCCGATGGATGTGGCGTGCGTGGTGAACAGGGTCGCAGCGAAAGGCAGGTTTTTCGTTACATAAAAAGCGCCGAAAGAGCTTGTCCACTCGTTGAAGTGCGCAACAATATGCTGCGACGTCTTTAAGTGGAAGTAGCGGAAATAGCTTTCTACCACAACGCCCGAAGCGTATCCGAACATGGAGGCTTCGTCGTAATCGCCGTAAGCCGGCAGCGAATCCACCCCGAAATCTTCCCACATGCGGGCGTAAATTTCGTTCTTGCGAGCCATCAAAGGCATAAAATCGACCAGAACAGCAAGCGGTTTGCCGGGTATTTTCCATCGTCCGGCGCGTATCGACAGTCCGTAATTTTCCTGTGTGAACTCGTCCCAGCCGGGACAGGGGTTTTCCGCTTCTTCAAAATACGGATTTTCCTTTCCGATCCATACGTCGGGACCGATAAAAATCAATTTATCGCCATGCCGGGCTGTAAGAGTCGCCGCCCGCGTGGAGAGAACCGTATAAATCCCTCCCACCATATTGCAAACTTCCCAGCTGCTCTCAAAAATATATTCGGGTTTCAATGCAGGTAGTAATTAAATGATTGTTTTTTATAGTGAATAATTCCAAGCATTCGCAAAATTAATAATTTTTTTCAACGCTCAACCATAATTGAAGTTGTGATTATCCGTAAAGTATGCAAAATAACTCCAAAAGGGCTTGAATTCCACTCCGCACTAATGACGCGATGCTTATTGTTTTTTATTAAAAACTATTGCAGAATATAAGCAATGATGTTATCTTTGCACACGCAAAAACACGGTGGTTATAGCTCAGTTGGTTAGAGCGTCGGATTGTGGTTCCGAAGGTCGCGGGTTCGAACCCCGTTTTCCACCCTGCAAAAAAGAGGCTGTCTCAAAAGTAATTGGCTACGTCGAACGTTGTTTCGTGGACTTTTGAGACAGCCTCTTTTAGTACAACCGGATTATTGTTTTTAATTTACCCGGAAACGTTCATTACCGGTTTTTATGAAATCAACAATTTGTTTCGCGGCGGCAATGCCTGCATTGATATTTGCTTCGGATGTTTGCGCTCCCATCTTCTTTGGAGTGGAAAAGTAGCGGGCGGCAAATTTTTCCTGCATTTCCGCATGATTACCCGGCAGAATATCCGTTACATATTTGAAATCACGGCGCGTTTCCATCAATGTTACGATTTCCTCTTCGTTTACGATTTCCTTACGCGCCGTATTTACCAAAACCGCTCCTTCCGGCATTTTGTCGAGCAAGGCATAGTTAATCGATTTTTTTGTTTCGGCTGTCGCGGGGATATGCAGCGAAACTACATCGCAAGCGGCATACAGGCTTTCAGCGGAATCAAGCGCTTTTACTCCGTCGGCTTCAATAATGCTTGCCGGACAAAAAGCGTCGTAAGCGTAAAGTTCCATTCCGAAACCTTTGGCGATACGCGCCACGTTGCGCCCTACATTTCCGTAGGCATGTATCCCTAATTTTTTGCTTTTCAACTCAGTCCCCGACGCGCCGTTGTAAAAGTTGCGTACTGCAAAAACAAGCAGCCCGAATACCAGTTCGGCTACCGCGTTCGCATTTTGCCCCGGCGTGTTCATTACGCAAACGCCGGCTTTTTTTGCCGCTTCCAAATCTACATTGTCGTATCCGGCTCCCGCGCGAACAACAATTTTCAGTTTTTTTGCCGCTTCTATCACTTCGGCGTCGATGATGTCGCTTCGAATAATAATAGCGTCCGCATCGGCGGCTGCTTCGAGCAATTGGCGTTTTTCCGTATATTTTTCGAGTAAAGCCAAGGTAAATCCGGCAGCCTCAACTTCGGCGCGGATGCCGTCGACTGCTATTTTTGCAAAAGGCTTATCGGTTGCCACAAGTATTTTCATAATGGAACTCCTGTTTTAATCTCCCCAAAGGGAAGAAAAGATTTTTGTTATTTTTCGTATTGGTAAAAATTTCTGTCTTCGATAAATCAGAAGATTTAATGCGCTTTCTCAAACTCCCTCATGCAATCGACAAGCGCCTGTACACTCGCAA
>JAISXQ010000177.1 GCA_031270425.1 Prevotellaceae bacterium
ATACGATGAACGGAATCGTATTTTCCCGCGAAAAAAGAGCGCGTATGCTGAACTCCATTATGGAATTTTACAAACTGCATATTCCTGATTTTCATGGCGTTCATTCGCTCGATGTTTTACACAGTTTGTTCGAGTAATAAAAATCGAGCAGGAAGAAAACTACTTCGTTTTCATCCTGCTCGATTGAGAGCGGAAGACGGGGCTCAAACCCGCGACCCTCAGCTTGGAAGGCTAATGCTCTATCAACTGAGCTACTTCCGCAAGAAATTTCAAAATTTCACGTCTCAAAATTAAAGCTTCAACAAAATTTTGAAATTATAAATCTTGAAACTTGAAACCATTTGTTCGTGGGCAGTGATGGATTCGAACCACCGAAGTCGAAAGACAGCTGAGTTACAGTCAGCCCCATTTGGCCACTCTGGTAACTGCCCTTTTTTATTTCAAAATTTCACGTTTCAAATTCTAAAATTTTGTAAAAAACAGTCTCGAAATTCTAAATTTTGAAAATTCAACTGTTTTTTGAGCCTCTTGTCGGATTCGAACCAACGACCCCGAGATTACAAATCACGTGCTCTGGCCAACTGAGCTAAAGAGGCAAAACGCTATCGGATAACGACTTCCGCCGTTTAAAAAGCCGTTTAAATATCGCTACTTAAACGGCTTGCAAATGTACGAAATTATTTTGGTTCACAAAACAATTTGGTCTAATATTTTATTTTTTGATGGTTTTTTCTTTGTGTTTGCGGATTTGTTTCTCTATCGCTTCCAACGACAAGTCGAATGCTTCTTCAAACGAATCGCAGGTTTTCGAGGCAAAAAACTCAACATTCGGAATGGACGCTTTAATGTCGGCTTCCTTGTTGGTGGCGGTTTCGGGTTTTACTACTTTTAAATATACTTCAACGTTGAGAATGTCTTCGTGAAACTTTTCCAGTTTCTTCATTTTTTTTGTGATGTGTGTTTCCAATGCGGACGTCGCTTCAAAATTTACTGACTGAATCCTTAATTTCATAATTACCTCCTTCTTTATTTCGCCCGGGGGTGGGCTTTGTTATATATATTGTGCAGTTCTTCAAAACTTGTATGCGTATAAATCTGCGTAGCCGCCAGATTGCTGTGTCCCAGCAGTTCTTTCACGGCGTTGATACCGGCTCCTTCGTTCAGTAAAGCCGTCGCAAAGCTGTGGCGCAGAACGTGCGGACTTTTCTTGTGCAGGGTGCTTACCGCCGACATCTTTTCATGCACCATGTTGTAAATCATTTTGGGATACATTTTCTCTCCGTTTTTCTTTACAAAAAGCCGGGTGCAGACCGGTACGGCGCTTTCGTTCCGTAACGCGATGTATTCTTCTATTTGCTTGCAGAACAGTTTATCCAATGGAATAATCCGTTGTTTGTTTCTTTTGCCGGTAACCCGCAAATTGCCGTTTTCCGTATCGAGATCCGTATCTTCGACAGCAATAAGTTCAGAAAGGCGTATGCCGGTCATGTAAAACAATTTTAAAATCAAATGATCGCGAACGGATTCAAAATCGGACGAAAGAAATGTGTCGTCCAAGGCAGTCTGCATTTCGTTATGTTTGAAAAACGCAGGGAGCGTTTTTTTTGTTTTGGGCAAAACAATCTTTAACGTAGGATTGCTTCGAGCCTTTCCGTGAACAAGCATATAACGCCAAAACGATTTCAGAGTTGAAATTTTCCGGGAAATGCTCCGCGCCGTTTTTTTCTCGTTCATTTGTGCGAGTACCCATTGCTGGATGTGGGAAAGTTCAATCGAATCGGGTACAAATTGTTCGGGAGTAATAGTAAGGAAGTCGCAAAACTGCTTCAAGTCGGTATGATATGACAAAACAGTATGAGGAGAATAATTCTTTTCATACTGTAAATATTGCAGAAATCCATCAATCATAATTGTGTGCCTAATTCTGCAACGAAGTTAAAATAAAAAAGTCAAGAAAAAAAATTTCCTTGATTTTTTTTTTAATCTTCGCGTTGTTGCAGTTTTTGCACGTAAACAGCGCGGTTTTTTTGCTCTCTTTTAATAATAGAGGGTTTATCAAAGCATTGACGGCGGCGGAGTTCTTTCACAACGCCTGTTTTTTCAAATTTACGTTTGAACCTTTTCAATGCTCTTTCGATATTTTCACTTTCTTTTACAGGAACTACAATCATAATTGATTTAATTGGATTTTAATTTAATACTTTATTGCTTTACTTAATTACGTTTTAAAATTTGAGTTTGCAAAAATAGACAATCCTTTTTGAATAACAAATTTTTTTCAATAAATATTTTATCTTCGTATATAACGAAGGAGATATTTCACTATTTTTGACCTCCGAATACAAAGTATAATTTAGAGCTTCCGGCTCATATTAATAAACTATAAATACTGAAAAACATGAAAATTGGAACTCCAAAAGAAATCAAAAACAATGAAAACAGAGTGGCGTTAACCCCTTCGGGCGTACAAACGCTTGTATTGTACGGACACACGGTTTTAGTAGAAAACAACGCAGGGCTGCAAAGCGGTTTTACAAACGAACAATACGTTGCCGCGGGCGCGGAAATCGTTTCGTCGGCGGAAGAGGTGTACGCCCGCGCCGATATGATTATGAAAGTAAAGGAACCGGTAACGAGCGAATATAAATTGATTCGTCCCAACCAGCTCGTATTCACATATTTTCATTTTGCGTCCGAAAAAGAACTGACGCTTGCCATGATCGAGAGCGGGGCTGTTTGCTTGGCTTACGAAACGGTGGAAAAAGCGGATAAAACATTGCCGCTGCTCGTTCCCATGTCCGAGGTGGCGGGAAGAATGTCGGTGCAGGAAGGCGCGAAATACCTCGAAAAGCCGCAAGGGGGGAAAGGTATTTTGCTCGGGGGAGTTCCCGGGGTAAAACCTGCCAACGTACTGGTTATCGGCGGCGGCGTTGTGGGCACGCACGCGGCTTTAATGGCTGCCGGACTGGGAGCGCACGTTACCATTGCCGATATTGCGCTGCCGCGCTTGCGTTATTTGAGCGAAATCATGCCGAAAAATGTCGATACAATGATGTCGACCGCTTATAACATACAGGAAATAATTCCGCTTGTGGATTTGGTGATCGGCGCGGTGCTGATTACAGGAGCCCGCGCTCCCCATGTAATTACAAAAGATATGCTTTGTACGATGCAGCCCGGATCGGTATTGGTCGATGTGGCAATCGACCAGGGCGGTTGCTTCGAAACGTCGCATCCTACAACCCACGAAAATCCGGTATATAAAATCGACGGAGTTTCCCATTATTGTGTGGCGAACATACCGGGCGCCGTTCCCTGTACTTCGACCTTGGCGTTGACAAACGCAACGCTGCCTTATGCGCTTACACTGGCAAATATGGGATGGGAAAAAGCCTGCTCCGGACACGACGACCTGCGCAGGGGATTAAACATAATAAAAGGAAACGTTGTGTACAAAGCGGTTGCCGATGCGTTTGGTCTGCCCTACGAGCCGCTATATTGACTTTTTACGTATTCATTCCGCCGCAAACATTAATTACCTGGCCGCTTACGTAGCTCGATAAACCGGAAGCCAGGAAAAGCGCAACTTTTGCCACTTCGTCCGGCGAACCGCCGCGGCGCAACGGAATGGTTTCGTTCCATTTTGCACGCTGTTCTTCGGTAAGCGCGTGTGTCATTTCGGTTTCGATAAACCCGGGGGCGATGGCGTTGGCGCGGATTCCGCGGGAGCCTAATTCTTTTGCAACGGATTTAGCCAAACCAATCATGCCGGCTTTCGACGCCGAATAATTGGCTTGTCCCGCGTTGCCCGAAACTCCGACCACGGAACTCATATTAATGATGCTTCCCGATTTCTGCTTTATCATAACTGGCGTGCAGGCATGTATAAAATTGAACGCCGATTTTAGGTTTACGTTGATAACGGCGTCCCACTGCAATTCCGACATGCGCATCATCAATCCGTCTTTTGTAATTCCGGCATTGTTTACCAAAATATCGATGCGTCCGAATTCTTTGACAATTTCGTCCACCACCTGATGGGTTTCGTCGTATAATGCGGCATTCGAAGCGTAGCCTTTGGCTTTAACGCCGTAAGCGGCTATTTCTTTTTCCGTAGCCAGCGCGTTTTCGTCGATGTGTAAATCGGTAAAGGCGATATTCGCGCCTTCACTTGCCAGTTTCAAAGCAATGGCTTTGCCTATTCCGCGAGCCGCTCCGGTTACGATAGCGACTTTTCCTTCCAATAACTTCATGGTTTTTCTTATTTAAATTTACATATAATTTGAGAGCAAAGATACTATATTTTTTAAAAAACAGCCATCAAAACTGCAT
>JAISXQ010000203.1 GCA_031270425.1 Prevotellaceae bacterium
CCGGAATAAACGGCGTTTATTTTATACGCCCGAACATAGAATTATTCGGAGGGGCAAGCTACGTTGTCGAACACAATCCGCTGTACAATTCCATAAGCTGGTCAGAAACATCCAAACGCCATTCTTTACGATTGGAGGCGGGCGCTACTTATTATTTCCGGTAACAAACAGTTACAAACTGCCTGTCATTTTTTTTGAAGATGCGGAGGCATGTTTTGCAACAACTGCCTTTTATATACACGCTCAGCCAGATAGTAGTCGAATAGTTTTCGGGGAGCTAATATCTTCGTCAACTTTTTATGATATTCTTGCAATAACTCGATCTGTTTCACTTCCTGCTCAATGTACTTGTTGTTGATTTCTTCATAATTCAACGAAGCGTCATCTTTTTTATTCCTTAACGATTTCATCACTTCCCGGTTTTGCTTGAACAGTTTCCAAACCGCATCTTCATACTCCATAAAAACAGGATAAACCACTGTTTTTTCCTGCTCGGTAAGTTTTGCTTTCGCGCTGAGTTCCGCCCATTTCTTAGCGTGCATATCTTCTATCCGCGGACGATCTTTATGCTGTTGGGCTTGTACGCCGAACGCAGATACAAGCAGCAAACTTAAAACAAAAAACTTCATATTTTTCATCTATTTATCAATAAGTTGATTCTTCCAAATAATAATACATCATATCGGCATTACCGACTTGCGAGAGGATATAAGTCTCGTAATTTTCCCGAAAATCCTCTTGCTTCCGGTAATCGGAATAAAAAACCTGTCCGACAAATAAAATGCCGATAAAAGCAGCTGCTGCCGGATACAACCACCGCTTGGCAAATTTACGAGGGGCTTTTTGAGCAATCTGCTTATCCATTTCGAGGGCAAATTCCTCAAAATAATTGTCAGGAACGGAAAACGGAAGTTTATTCCCCATTTGCTTTTGCAGTATATTTTCTTTCGTAGCCATAATTCTTTTTTTTGACGAAGTTTAACACAAAAGGTTTAATACCTCATTGTTAATTTTCAAGATTCTTCTTCAAGATATTTTTCTATTTTTTTTACCGCGTGATGATAAGATGCTTTCAGCGCTCCCACCGAAGTTCCCAGCGCTTTTTCCATTTCTTCGTAAGTAATGTCCTCAAAATATTTCATATTAAATACCAGACGCTGTTTTTCAGGTAATGTTAAAATCGCTTGCTGTAATTTTAATTGGGCTTCATCTCCGTTGAAATAGCTGTCAGCTTTTAAATTTTGAAGCATCAAATCCTCAACTTCTATTGACGACAGCGAATTTCTCATGCGTTTATTTGCCAGAAATGTTAAGGTTTCGTTCGTTGCAATCCGGTAGAGCCAGGTAGAAAGCTGCGAGTCGCCCCTGAAATTATCCAGCGCAGCCCAAGCCTTCATAAATGTATTTTGCAACACGTCGTTCGCATCGTCGTGCACCAATACCATTTTCCGGATATGCCAATAAAGCCGTTCCTGATATATACGGACAAGCGATGAGAAAGCCTTCGCTCTCTTATCCGCTTTTTTCAGGTCTTCTTCCAGCTCTTTTTCGGTTTTATTCATACAGAAAATTTTTCTCTCACAAAGATATAATTTTTATCCGTGTAAATCTGTAACATCCGTGTTATCCGTGTGCTTTTTAGATATTCTCTTACATGAAATTCAACAACATAACGGTTTGATTTGTTTAAAAAAGTCGTTTCCTTTGTCGTCAACCAAAATAAATGCAGGAAAATCGACCACTTCAATTTTCCAAATTGCCTCCATTCCCAATTCGGGATATGCCAGGCATTCCACTTTTTTAATGCTGTTTTGAGCTAAAATAGCCGCGGGTCCTCCTATCGAACCAAGATAAAAACCGCCATGTTTTTTACAGGCGTCCGTAACTTGCTGGCTGCGGTTTCCTTTGGCAATCATTACCATGCTTCCGCCCTGCGATTGGAACAAATCCACGTAAGAGTCCATACGACCGGCAGTTGTAGGACCGAAAGAACCCGAAGGCATTCCTTTCGGAGTTTTTGCCGGACCCGCATAGTAAATCGGATGATTCTTCACATAATCAGGCAATTCCTGTCCGGCGTCGAGCAATTCTTTCAACTTGGCATGAGCTATATCGCGCCCTACAATGATGGTTCCATTCAACGACAAGCGGGTCGAGACCGGATACTTGCTCAAAGTCGCCAGGATTTCTTTCATTGGCTGGTTCAAGTCGATTTTTACGGCGTTGCCTTCGCCCGCTTTACGAAATTCTTCGGGAATATACCGTCCGGGATTGTCTTCCATTTTCTCCAGCCAGATTCCGTCTTTATTTATTTTTCCCTTGATGTTCCGGTCGGCGGAGCACGAAACCGCCATGCCCACAAAACAGGATGCGCCGTGCCGCGAAAGACGGACAATACGGACATCGTGTGCAAAATACCTGCCGCCGAACTGTGCGCCCAAACCCAATTCCTGCGAGGCTTTTAAAATTTTCTGTTCCATTTCCACATCGCGGAAAGCCTGCCCAAGTTCATTACCTTCGGTCGGCAAAGCGTCGTAATATTTTGTTGAAGCGAGTTTTACCGTTTTCATGCAAGCGTCTGCCGAAGTTCCGCCGATTACGAAGGCAATATGATAGGGCGGACAAGCCGCCGTACCCAATGTTTTCATTTTTTCGATCAGGAATTTTTCCAGCGAAACGGGATTGAGCAAGGCTTTTGTTTCCTGAAAAAGATAGGATTTGTTTGCCGACCCTCCTCCCTTGGCGATAAACAAAAACTTGTATTCGCCGCCGTCCGCAGCAACTAAATCAATTTGCGCAGGCAGGTTGGTTCCGGTATTTACCTCGTCGTACATATTCAATGCCGCGTTTTGCGAATAGCGCAGGTTTTCTTCCGTGTAGGTTTCGTAAATTCCTTTCGAGAGCGCTTCTTCGTCTCCCCCACCCGTCCAGACACGCTGTCCTTTTTTGGCGTAAACGGTAGCCGTTCCTGTATCCTGGCAGAAAGGCAACTGCCCTTTTGCCGAAATTTCGGCGTTGCGGAGCATGGTCAACGCCACGTATTTGTCGTTGTCGCTCGCCTGCGGGTCGGTAAGTATGGCGCCTACCTGCCGCTGGTGTTCGGGACGCAGGAAGAAGGAACAATCGTGCATGGCGGAGCGGGCTAATTTGGTCAATCCTTCCGGCTCCACTTTCAAAATTTCAACACCTTCAAATAACGCCGTCGAAACATGCTCTTTTGTCAGCAGATAATATTCCGTCTTATCTTTGCCCATGGGGAAAGGTTCCTGATACTTAAATTCTTTAGCCATAAAATAGTGTTTTAGTTTATAGTTTATAGTTTGTTTCGTTTGTTTCTTGGTTTGAAGCACAAAATTAATGAAATTTTTCCGTATTTTTCAAGGAGGATAATCCTATTTTTTTTCTTAAAAAGACAGCATTTCAGAACATTTCATTGTAAAACAAAAGTAAATTTTGTAATTTTACAGCTCAAAATTATCCGACTCAGACAAATTGTAATTTTATTTGGTTATGAAAAAAATTTATGTTTATATGTTAGCGGGATTATTTTCCGTTCCTGTTTTTGTTTTGGCTAATCCAAACAGTTCGAT
>JAISXQ010000027.1 GCA_031270425.1 Prevotellaceae bacterium
AAATTTCATAAAACAGCCTTTGCGTTTCTTCTTTTCTTTGTGGTTTTAATTTAGAAAATAACAGCAAAAACACCAAGATTCGCAAAGAACACAGGATCCGAATATCAATAGAAATTTGATAATTTCATTCCTTTTGTAATACAAACTAATTTCCGTTTTTTCAAAAAAAAACAATCCCTGCGCGTTTACCGGCAAACTTTCCCGTTTTCAACCTGAAAAATAAAAGATTCCTGTCCTATCTGTTCCAAGATACGATCTAAGTGTTTGCGGTTGGTGTCGGTAATGAAAATTTGTCCGAAAGTATCGCCCGATACAAGTTCTACAATCCGTTTAACGCGGTTGGCGTCAAGTTTGTCAAAAATATCGTCGAGCAATAACAGGGGTGGATAATTGTGTGTACGTTTAAGGAAATCGAATTGCGCCATTTTCAGCGAAATGACGTATGTTTTATTTTGTCCCTGCGAGCCGACGCGCTTTATGGGATAATCGCCCAAGAGCATTTCGAGTTCGTCCTTGTGGATTCCCTGCGTAGAAAAGCCGAGTATGCGGTCGCGGGTGCGGGTGGCTTCCATGCTGGTTTTTATATCGCGGTCGTCGTGCTGCGAACGGTAATGAAGGCTTATCCGCTCGTTTTCATCGGAGATATAGCTGTAAAACCGCTGAAAAACAGGGATAAATTCTTCGATAAAACGCTTCCGTTCTTCGTAAATATACATGCCGTGTTCCGCCATTTGGCTTTCCCAAATATCCATCAGCGCATCGTCCGCCGCTGTTTCGCTTTTCAACAGAGCGTTACGCTGCCGGAGGGCGTTGTTGTAATGCAACAAGTGGTTCAGATAGCTTTTGTTGTACTGCGAAATAACGCCGTCGATAAATTTGCGGCGTTCGTCGCTTCCTTCCGAAATCAGCGTCGAATCGTCGGGCGAAATAAGCGTCAAAGGCAGCAAGCCGATATGGTCGGAAAGACGCTCGTATTCCTTTTTATTACGCTTGAACTGTTTTTTTTGACGGCGTTTTATGCCACAGTAAATCTCTTCCGTTTCGCCGTTTAACCGGTATTTTCCCTGAATCATAAAAAATTCGGCGTCGTGGCGGATATTTTGCGAATCGCCGGCATTAAAATAACTTTTACAGAACGAAAGGTAATAAACGGCGTCGAGCAGGTTGGTTTTTCCCATGCCGTTATTGCCTATAAAGCAGTTGATATTGGGCGAGAACGCGAGTTCCGCTTCCTCAATATTCTTATAGTTCAATATGGAGATAGATGTGAGCTGCATGTTTGGAGCTAAAAGTTAGCTGTGCAAATATACTATTATTTAACCGGATACGGACAGTAAAGTTTTCAACATGAGGAAAAGATTTTTTCTTAAAAAAATTTTGCTTTTCCAACATTTAAAGATTTTTTTCTTAAAAAAATTTCGCCTTTCCAACATTTAAAGATTTTTTCTTTAAAAAATCTCGCTTTTCCAACATTTAAAGCAAGTTGAATAAAATATTTTTGTATTTTTGCATCTTTGCATCTTTAAAAATAGTAATTTATGTACGAATCGCTGCTTCAATTGGATCCCATACGGATTAATTTTTCGCAATCAGGAACTCATGTTCTTAATATCATTTTAGCTTTTGTTATGTTCGGGGTTGCGCTCGGCATTCGTCCCGGACAGTTTAAAAACGTTGTTACCGCACCCAAACCCTTTATTGTCGGGTTGGTTTCGCAAATTATCGCGCTTCCGTCGATGACTTTTTTGCTGGTACTGGCATTAAGCAATTACATCACGCCAAGCGTTGCTATGGGAATGATTTTGGTTGCGGCATGTCCCGGGGGAAATATTTCCAATTTTATGACCCACTTTTCCAAAGGAAATACCGAACTGGCAGTTACCCTAACCGCTTCGTCAACAATATTTTCGGTAGTAGTTACGCCGTTTAATTTCGCTTTCTGGGGTGGTTTGTACGTCAATTTCATCAGCCGGCGCGCGGGCGAAATGCTGCAACCGCTGGAAATAGATATGTATCAAATGTTCCAAACCGTATTTATCATTCTGGGTATTCCGCTGGTGTTGGGCATATTGTTCGCGAGATACTTCCCCAAAGCAACGGAAAAACTGAAAAAGCCAATACAAATCGTTTCTATCCTGTTTTTTATCGCTCTGGTTGTTATCGCTTTCAGCAATAATTTCGAGCTTTTTGTAAAATACATTTTGTACATATTTTTTATCGTATTAGTTCATAACGCATTGGCGCTCGGAAGCGGTTACGGGCTGGCTTCGGCATTTAAGCTCTCCAACGAAAACAGGAGAACGCTTACCATAGAAACCGGTATTCAGAACTCCGGTTTGGGCTTGGTTTTGCTGTTCAATCCCAAAATATTCCCCGAACACCTCGCTATTGGCGGCATGTTGTTTATTACAGCCTGGTGGGGAATCTGGCATATTATTTCCGGTTTGAGTATTTCGGCGTATTGGTCGCGGAAACCAGTGAATTAAGCCCCCTAAATCCCCCACAGGGGGACTTT